>CALAZX010000105.1 GCA_937926555.1 uncultured Negativicutes bacterium
TGTCCGGCGGCCAGCAGCAGCGTGTGGCCCTGGCCCGCGCCCTGGTGATGGAGCCCTCCGTGCTACTCTTCGACGAGCCCCTGTCCAACCTGGACGCCAAGCTCCGTATCTACATGCGTAACGAGATCCACAAGATCCAGCGCAAAGTGGGCATCACCAGTATCTATGTGACCCATGACCAGTCCGAGGCCATGAGCCTCTCCGACAAGGTCATCATCATGAACGCAGGCAACGTGGAGCAGATCGGCTCTCCCCAGGAGATCTACACCGCTCCCGCCTCCGAGTTCGTGGCGGACTTCATCGGCGTGGCCAACATCCTGCCCGCCACTGTGGTGGCCAACGACGGCGAAGAGATCACCGTGGAGCTGCTGGGCATCCGCTGCACCAAAAAAGCTTCCAACCCGGACCTGAAGGCCGGGGACAAGATCAAGGTGGTCGCCCGTCCCGAGGCCCTGAGCCTGGCGGACACCGGCGACATCCCCTGCACCGTCATCAGCAGCATCTTCATGGGCGAGTCCCAGGACTTCGAGGTGGAGGCTGCCGGCGAGACCGTGAAAGTGAAGGAGTACAATCCGGGACTGCGGCCCATGTTCAAAGAGGGCGAGCAGGTCTTCCTGAAAGTGGACCCGGGCTCCCTGCATCTGATTCCCAAGAAAGCGTAACCCGTCATGCGACGGATCTGTCAAGGACTGCTGCTGCCCCTCCTGCTCCTGGCCGCCTGGTATGTGGTGGCGGAGCGGCAGGTGTTCAGCGCCTATCTCCTCCCCTCCCCCGCCATGGTCTGGCAGGCTTTCGGTGAGCTGGTGAAGAGCGGCGACCTGGCGGTCCATCTCAAAATCAGCCTGGTCCGGGTCTTCCTGGGCTTCGGCTGCGCCTGTCTGGCCGCCATCCCTTTGGGGATTCTCTGCGGCCGCAGCCGTTATTTCCACACCTACTGCTGGTTCCTGCTGGAGTTCCTGCGCCATGTGCCGCCCCTGGCGGCCATCCCGCTGATTATCCTCTGGGCCGGCATCGGTGAGGCGTCGAAACTTGTCATCATCTTCCTGGCGTCTTTCTTCCCCCTGTTCCTCAACACCTGCAGCGGTATCCGCAACTGCGACCCCAAGCTGCTGGAAGTGGGAAAGACGCTGGGATTCTCTTCTTATGGGCTGGTCCGCCACATCCAGCTGCCGGCGGCGCTGAACGAGATTGTCACCGGACTGCAGCTCTCCCTGGGCTACAGCTGGCGGGCCCTCATCGGGGCGGAGCTCATCGCCGCGGCGGCGGGCATCGGCTACCTGATTCTGGACGCGGAGGAGATGTCCCGTCCGGACGTGGTGCTGGTAGGCATCCTCTGCATCGGCGTCATCGGCTCCCTGATGGACTGGCTCTTCCTGCAGCTGATGAACCGGCTGCTTCCCTGGCGCCGCATCGCCAATGAGAAAGGAGGCGGCCCATGGACACTGTGACCATCAGCAATCTCTCCAAAGTGTACGGGGAGAAGACAGCCCTGGCCCCCACCTCCCTGGAGCTGGCTCCGGGAAGCCTCACGGCCATCGTGGGGAAAAGCGGCTGCGGCAAGACCACCCTCCTCCGCCTCCTGGCGGGACTGGAGGAACCCACCACGGGAACGGTCACCGGACTGCCGGCCAAAGTGGCGCCGGTGTTCCAGGAGCCCCGGCTGATGCCCTGGCTCACCGTGGCGGACAATATCACCCTGGCGGCGGCAAGCGACCCGTCACTGGCAAAATCCAAGGACCGCCTGGCGGACCTTCTGGACGTCCTGGAGCTCACCGGGGCGTCGGCGCTGTACCCTTCCCAGCTTTCCGGCGGGATGGCCCAGCGCGTCTCTTTGGGACGGACCTTGTTTTATAACCCCGAGCTGATCCTGATGGACGAACCCTTCAGCGCCCTGGACTACTTCACCCGGCGCAGCCTGCAGCAGATGCTGCTGCGTCTCTTCCGCAACCAGACGAAGACCATCGTCTTCGTCACCCACGATGTGGAGGAGGCCCTGCTTCTGGGCGACCGTGTCCTGGTCATGGAGGAGGGAGCCATCAAATCCGCTCTTCCGGTGACACTCCCCCATCCGCGGAGCGCCACCTCGCCGCAGTTCCAACAGCTGCGGGAAACCATCCTGACCCTGCTGAAATGACAGGGCCCTTCATGAAAGGAGTTTTCGGATAATGAAAAAACTAATCGCTCTGTTCCTCTGCCTGGTGGCCTGCCTGGCCATGGTAGCAGGCTGCGGCTCCTCTGAGACCGCAAAGAAAGCGGCACCCCTGAAAGATCTGAAAGTAACTTATGTAAAGGCTCCTCTGAACATCCCCAGCATCGTGGACAAAGAGAACCAGACCCTGGTGAAAGGCTTCGAGAAAGACGGCGTGAAAGTCACTTTCCCGGAGATCACCTCCGGCGCGAAACAGACCGAGGCCCTGGCTGCTGGCAGCCTGGACATCTGCAGCGCACTGGGCGGCACCAGCGCCATCCTGGCCGCGTCCAACGGTGTTGACGTGAAGATTGTCGGCATCTACAGCCGGGCTCCCAAAGCCTTCAACATCATGGTGAAGGATCCCGCCATCAAGACCGCCGCCGACCTGAAAGGCAAGAAAGTGGTAGGCCCGAAAGGCACCATCCTGCATCAGATCCTGGCAGCGGCTCTGGCCAAGAACCATCTGACCCTGAAAGACGTGGAGTTCCGCTCCCTGGGCATCCCCGCTTCTGTCAACGCACTGCTGGCAGGCGAGGCTGACGCGGCTCTCGTAGCCGGCGCCGACGTTCTCCGTGCACAGCGCGCAGGCGCCCGTGTCCTGGTGAACGGTGAGGGCATGGTGGACGCCACCATCGTCATCGGTGTCAGCGGCAAGTTCCTGAAAGAGCATCCGGACGCCGTGAAGAAATACATGGCCATCCACAAAGAGAACATCGAGTTCATGAAGAAGAACCCCGAGAAAGCCTATGAGTTCACCGCCAAAGAGACCGGTCTGACCCCGGCTGACGTGAAACTGATGGCTCCCTGGTACAACTTCGACCCCGCCATCACCGAAAGCGACATCAAGGACCTGGAAGCTACCCAGCAGTTCCTGATCGACAACGGCATGCAGAAGAACAAGATCGACATCAAAGGCATGCTGGCGGAAGTGAAATAAGCTTTCTTCCCTGATTTGAGAAGACAGTAGAAAATGTACGGAAATGCAGAAAGAGCTGTGGGAATGATCCCGCAGCTCTTTTTCTATGTCCGCAACTGTTCTTTTCTTTCTCTATTCTATCCGCCTTGTCGCAGCTTGGCGGCTTTTCTCCACAGCGGTATTTCTGTTGTTCCTGTATCCGGTCCTTACCGTAGGCTGTTCATGATCACCTGCCAGGTGTGCTCCACCTTCCGTGTCAGGTTGTCCCGGATGTTCTTGTCCGTCCGCACCAGTCCGATGAGGAAGTCGGACACCTGGTCCGCCAGCCGGTCGCCGGTGAACTCGTAGCCGCCCACATAGGTGACGCGCCGGAACTCCGGACGCCAGCGGGGGTCCATCCTGGGCACTGCCGCCCCGGCATCTTCCTCTCCGCTTCCGGTGTCAGCTCCGCTCTCCCGGCGGGGTTCCAGATAGACGCCCTGGGGCAGCTCCCCGCTGCACCGTGCCAGCTCCGCCAGGTAACGGTTGGCCGCGTCCTCCAGTCTGTCCCCGTCGGCGTCGATGGCGCTGAAGGTGTTCTGGAGGTCGAAATTCACCAGGTCCACCATTTTCTTGGCGGAGTTGTTGTTCCACAGGAGGCTGATCTTGCCGTTGGCCAGGAGCAGGAGGCTTCTGGCTTTCCAGGCGGTGATCTTGCTCTTCACGTTCTCCCGGTAGATGCAGGGGAGCCGGTCACGGATATCCTCCGCCAGGTTGTACCGGGCGGCGTCCAGGACCTCCTCCCGGCCGAACCGCACCGCCACGTCCCCGCCCAGGGATGTCCCCGCCACGCTGTTCACGGCGATGATCCGGGGCAGCTCCTTCCCGGGGACCAGCAGCTTCAGCCGCTGTTCCAGGTAGTCCCTCATCCCCTGGAGTTTCTCCTCCTTGCGGAATCCGGGCTCGGCGTTGGTCAGCACGATGACCACCTTGCAACCCGCGTTGAGCAGGGGCGCCACCACCTCTCCCAGCTCGGCCTCCTCGATCCGGCCGCTGTTGGCGGAGAAGCAGTAGTACACCGCATGGAACCAGTCCGCCGGGTTGGCGGAGCAGTTCCGCTCCCCCACCAGGGACAGCACGGTCTTCCGCCACTCGGGCAGGGAGTCCGCCTCGATGCCCCAGGTGTCGTACACATGGTAGGCCACGGCGTTCCGCACCAGCACATTCTCGTGGAGTCCCTTGCCGGTTTTGGGCATACCGGCCCCCACGGGGAGGTTGAAGCCGTAGAGATAGTTCAGCAGGGAGGTCTTCCCCGCCCCCGTCTTGCCCAGAGCCAGGACGTTGCAGATCCTCAGATCCTTGCGTCCCGGCCCGTCATAGGCGCCGTCTCCCGGATTCCTGATAGAGCGGAACCCGGCCTGACGCCATCTGTTTTCCCTCATGGAACTCATCCTTTTTGTTTTCTCTGATAGTATTTCTGAACCAGCCGCAGCACCGTGTCCATGGCGAAGGCGGCGGTGAAGTCCACTTTCTGCCCTTTGGCCAGGAGCCGGGCGGCTTTATAGCAGATCTCGTTGATGGCCTTGCCAAAGGCCCAGGTGAAGGTGGTGGCCACGCTGCCGTTGATGAGGACAGTGGCCACGGATCCCACGCCGGGGATCAGCTTCAGCAGTGTCCGCGACATGATGCGGCCGGCGTTGGCCACAACCACGTTGACGAAAATCTCCTTGATCTTGTCCGTGCCCCGGTCGATACCCCAGTAATTGAACAGGTGGGTGGCCATGGCGGTCTGGATGGCGATCAGCGCAGCAGAGTCCGTCATGGGCAGGGGCATGGCCACAGCGCCTCCCGCCGCCACCAGATAGCGGCTGATCAGCTTGTCGGCCTCCATCCGCTTCACCAGGAGCTCCTGGCCCAGGGCTTCGGCCATGGCCAGCTTCAGTCCGCTGTCCAGATGGTCCACGGACCACTGGAGCATCTCGTCCCAGTCCATATCCCGTTCCGGCACCCGGGGATCCAGGCTGACACGGAACACATCGGTGTCAGGCAGCCGCTCCGCCAGCGTCTTTCTCATCTCGTTCAGCTCGCTGACCGTGGCCGCGTCAATCTGCGTCAGAACGACACATACCTCGGCCTGGCCGCTGAGCGCGCCGATGGCCGCCAGGTCCATAGGCGTAATCCGCTTCGTGGCGGCGGAGATGCAGTACCACACCTGGTGGATCTGCTTCTTCACATCGCCGCTGCCGTTGGACTTCTTCACGAAGCCGATCACGTCTTTGTAGAATTTCTCCTGCTGCTTCTCGCCCATCTCGTAGCCTGCGGTGTCATACAGCACCACGGGATACTTCTCGGGCTCGTAGCGGCTGATCCGGTCCGTCACGTTCTTGCCGCTGCCGGAATCCGCCACCTCCATGCCGAAAAGATGGTTGATCAGGCTGCTCTTGCCGGCGCCGGTGGCGCCGCACAGCAGGATACCCGGCTTCTTCACGCCGCTGCGGATCTTCTTCAGAACGGATTCGTAGTCGAAATCCTGCAGTTTATCAATGAATGTCTGAAAATGTCTCTCGTCCATCAGTATACCTCCGAACTGCCGGCCTCAGGCCCGGCTCTCCATGTTTGCGGCGGCCATGACGCCGATCAGCACGGCGGCCACCACGTCCATCGCAAAACAGAAAAGGAAGACGGAGAAGGTTCCCCCCGCCAGAAAATACCCTGTGAGAAAGAAGCCGTTCACCGCGGAAGCCAGTCCCACCATCCGCACCGTCAGGGTCCGGGACATGGCCAGGAGCCGCAGGCCAAAATAGAACAGCCCGATGCCCGCCGCCACGTAGTCACGTCCGGGGGCGAAGGGGTTCAGCAGGTCCATGACCACATAGGCCGCTGCCATGGACAGACCCACGCCCACCAGCATCCTGTTGGGATTGAAGGACACCACGCCCTCCTCGTCGCTGTCCTTCCGCACCCGCAGGTACAGCAGGGACAGGGGCAGGAGGCAGAGCATCCCGAAGAACATCATCATCCAGGGAGCCATGGAGACGGACTCCACACCCTCCTGCAGCGCGAAAAAGACACAGGTCCAGAAAACCAGCAGCGACTGGCCGATAAAGCCATACACGCCCAGCCGCGGCGTTGTCAGTCGGGTCTCGATGAGAATCCCCACAAGCAGAAGTCCCAGCAGAAATGTCATGGCTTCCTCCTTTGTTCACCGATTCAGATTACTTCGCTTCTCTTTATAGTATACCATTCAACAGGGGTTAAAAACAAATGACTTTCTCACCAGGCGAAAAGGGAGACTCCCAGCGCCACTGCGGCGAAGTAGAGCAGCCCGTCCCCACGCCATATCCCGGACCGGGTGGAAGCCCCCGCCAGCCGCGCCAGAAAGCCCGTCACCGGCACCATCAGGAGGAACCGGATCCCCGCGGACAAATCCAGGGGCACGAAGAACACCGCCAGGAAAAGCAGGGTCACCGTCAGCTGCAGGCAGTCACCTGCCAGCAGGAAGGCGGAAGGCCGCTCCTCCTCCAGCCGGGAGCCGCAACGCAGCGCCACATGGACCGCCAGGGCCAAAGAGCCCGCCAGTCCCAGCCACAGCGCGGCGGAGAGCCAGTCCCCGGGGAAATGCCGGGCCAGGTCGTAAGGCATGGTGGCGGACGCCCGGTAGGCCCGGGTCAGCACCGCCAGAAAGAGGGAGAGGCCCCAGAGGAGCCGCTCCGCCAGAACGGTCCCCATCAGATCAGGATTCCCGGAACCCGGACCGGTCATGCCGCCCGCCTCCCCCAGAGGACGCAGCAGCAGGGCCAGCACCAGACAGAAGGCCACGGTGAACAGGTCCCCGGCGGCGAACTGGCCGCCGAACAGGTCCGGCAGCTGCATCCCCGCGAACAGAGCCAGCACCGGATACAGGATATACCGGAGTCCCCGGAAAGAGACGGGACCGCCGCCGATGCCCCGGTCAGCGCCTTCCAGCAGAAGGAAGGGACGGAGGAGGGAGTTTCCCGCCTTGCCGCTGTCCTTCCGCCCCGCACTCATGATGAAGAGAACGATCCCCGTCACCAGGGGTGCCACCAGGAGTAAAATCAGTCCCTGGAGGAAGGAGAGTCCCCACTGCATAAACAGATTACTCATGGCTCTCCCCTCCTTTCACCGCCAGCATGGCGAAGGCCAGCAGCACCACCAGGGTGCAGACCGTCAGCACCGGGCTGTACACGGCGTAATGGCCGCTGCCGCCCCAGATAAGGCCGGCCATATCCCCCATGGGAAGCTTCAGCTCCCCGTTCTGGAGCACCTGCTGCACCGGCAGCACGGCAAGCAGGGGGAAGATGCCCGTCACGACGCTCAGAAACGCCGCCAGCGCGTTCTTCATCCCCTGTATGGACACAGAGTCATCCCCACTCTTTCCGCTCCTCCAGGAGGCGATAAAGGGCAGCCAGAGGGACATCCATCCCCCCGCGGCGGCCAATACCGCCGGCAGAAGCAGTACACGGCTGCCGGGATCCCGCCACTGCAGTGTGATGGCCGCCTGGAGCAGGAGCCACAGGGCCACGAAGCCCAGTGTCCCCGGGCCTTTCCCCAGGATCCAGCGGCCGGAACCGCCAGCCTCCCTGCCGAAACCCTGGACCAGTGCCAGCTGCAGCAGCAGCACCGTCATGGCGGTGAAGCCGATGAGGGAGAGGCCTGCCTTCCCCTGGACCAGGAGATAGAGACCCATGCCCAGGGCCAGCACCATCCAGCCCGCCTCCACCAGGGAGGACCCCCGGGTGAAGGAACCGTCGGGACGGGTCGATTCCGCTGCCCCGCCGCATTCCATCTCCGCAAGGTCAGCGCAGTCTGCCGCCTCACCAGCGCAGACATCCTGATCCGCATTTTCCCCGTCAGCCGCCACGCGGAACATAAGCCGCGCGCCACAAAGGGTGAACGCGGCGCCGGCCACGATCAGCAGCGCCGGCACGCTCCGCTCCTCCAGTGACAGCAGCTGCAGGAAGAAGGTGGCCAGTCCGTAGACACTGCCGCAGAGCAGCACCCAGCGGCCCATGGCCTCCCGTTCCCGGCAGGCCTCCCACAGCAGCAGGAGGAAGCCCAGGGAGATGACAACCCCCGCCGCGGTCAGGGAGCGGCCCGTCAGGGTGGACTCCGCCAGGTCCGCCAGCAACGGGGACTTGGAGTGGAGCGCGCTCTGCCAGAACCCCCAGGCGATGGCGGCCAC
>CALAZX010000106.1 GCA_937926555.1 uncultured Negativicutes bacterium
TGCAACCCTATGCTCCGGGAAGCCGCATGGATACTGGGCTGAAACAGCGGTTTTTCACAACCTGCCTGTTTTTTGACCATTTCGGGGTACCCCCCTCTACACGGAGCGTCGGTAAAGACTTCAAAAAAGTGGCTCTAAGCCTTTATGGATGCGGGTTTCCGAGTTCGCACCGGAAAATTACAACCTACCCCGTTTTTCACCGAAAAAGGGGTACCCCCTATACAACCGCATGGGAATGCGGATTCCAGGGAAAAGGCCCATCGCATCTGTCTCTATTGTGCGATAAAAGGGCGGTTTTGTCAAGGTTGGGGGATGATGGAAAAAGGACGCCTCCCCGCTCACGGGGCGACGTCCGGCCTGTCATTTCCTCTTTTTCACTTGTCCGTGTCATCTTCACCGGACTTCCCGCTCTCCGGGCAGTCCTCTTTCTTCTCCTTGGGGAAAAGGTACTTCTTGCCCAGGTAGAACACCACCGCCACGCCGATCACCATGACGGTGAGGCGTTTGCTGGAGTCGTGGAACTGGACCACGTCGTGGCCGATCACCACTTCCAGCGCCGTGGAGGGAAACTTGCCGATGAGGTTGGCGATGACGTAATCCTTCACGCTCATGCGGCTCAGGGCGCCCACCGCCGTCAGAATTCCCGAGGGGAAATACGGCAGGGCGCGGGCGAAGGTCATCCAGATGATGCCGTTCTTCTCGCTGGCCCGGTCGATGTCTTTCAGCCGGTTGGCCTTGCGGATGAGTTTCTCCGCGCTGTTGCGGAAGAAGAACCGCATCAGCAGGAAGCTGATCACCACGCCGGTGGTCTCCGCCAGCCAGGAGATCAGGATACCCAGGGGCAGCCCGAAGATCAGCCCGTTGGCCGTGGAGAGAAAAATGGACGGGAACACGCTGCCCGCGTTGATCAGCACGTCGATGACGAAGCTGATAAGGATGGCCTTGGGGCCGAAAGAGCGGAGATATTCCGCCAGGGCGCTCACATTGCCGCTGATGGCCAGCCGGAAGGTCTTCTCCAGAAAATCCCCCGCATGGAACCACAGCACCAGCGCCAGGGCGAGCAGCAGCACCAGGGCCACCAGCTTGGTGACCCCGTCCGGGTTCTGGTACCATTTGTCAGATGGTTTCTCGAAAGGGTCTGTCCCCTTGTCTTCACCGCAGCCGGCGCTTTTTCCCGCCACCGGCTCCGTCCCCATTGGCCGGTCCGCTCCAGGCACCGGCAGGTCTTGTTCCAGCTCCTGCCCGTCCTCCGGAAGCTTCCGGTCTTTATCTGTTGTCATAGAAACAGTCCTTCTATCTGTACGATCTTGTCTTTCCGATCTGTCATTCAATCTTGTCTATCCGGTCTTGCATCCAATCCTGTCCAGGATTCCGGCATTCCACTCTGTCCGTGAATTCCGGCATTCAATCCTGTCTGCGGACTACAGCGCTCAGGAGTTGAAGATGCCTGCGAACCGTCCGTCGAACTGGTTGGCCGCAGCCTCCAGCACTTCCTGCCGCAGAGCCGGTTTCCCCATGACCTCCTGGGCGTCCTTGCGGCACTGCAGGAGAACATCGGTGTCTCTCAGTATATCAGCAATCCGCAGATCGGGCAATCCGTGCTGACGGAGGCCGAAAAGCTGTCCCGCGCCGCGGAGCTCCAGGTCACGCTCCGACAGGACGAAACCGTCGTTGGAGCTGTGGAGCACGTTGAGCCGGGCCAGGTTGTCCGGGCTCTGGTTGTCCGTCAGGAGCACGCAGTAGGACTGGGCGTCCCCTCGGCCCACACGGCCTCTGAGCTGGTGCAGCTGGGCCAGACCGAAGCGGTCCGCGTTCTCCACGATCATCAGGGTGGCGTTGGGCACGTTGACCCCCACCTCGATGACCGTGGTGGTGACCAGGGCCTTCAGCTTCCCGGCGGCGAAATCCTCCATCACCGCCTCCTTCTCCGCCGGCTTCATCTTGCCGTGGAGCAGGGCGCAGGGGATATCCCGCAGCCAGGTCTCCTTCATCTCGTTGTACACCTCGTTGACGCTCCGGACGCCCTCCATGCCCTCGGACTCCTCGATGGAGGCGCAGACGATGTAGACCTGCCGGCCCGCTCTGATCTGCCGCACCATCCCCTCGTAGATCTTGGGGCGCATGTCCCCCCGGTAGCAGAGGGTGTCGATCTCCTTCCGTCCGGGAGGCTTGCCCTTCA
>CALAZX010000107.1 GCA_937926555.1 uncultured Negativicutes bacterium
ATGGGGATCTGGGATCCCTCATCCAGGGTGAAGTCGAAGGTGCTGGCCGGGGCGGCGATATAGAACGGGATGCCGTGGGCCTTGGCCAGAAGGGCCACGCCGTAGGTGCCGATCTTGTTGGCGCTGTCGCCGTTGGCGGCGATGCGGTCCGCACCGGTGACAACCATGTTCACGCCCTTGGTCCTCATGACCCAGGCCGCCATGTTGTCGGTGATGGTGGTGACGGGGATGCCGTCCTCCAGCAGCTCCCAGGCGGTGAGCCGGGATCCCTGGAGCAGCGGACGGGTCTCGTCGGAGTACACCATCCTCACTTTCCCCTCCTTCGCCGCGGAGCGTACCACGCCCAGGGCGGTTCCCCAGCCGCAGGTGGCCAGTGCCCCCGCGTTGCAGTGGGTCAGGATCACGGCCTCCTCGGGCACGCAGGGCGCGCCGTGGCTGCCGATCCTCCTGTTGATCTCGATATCTTTGTCATATACATGGACGGCCAGCTTCTCCAGCTGCCGGTTCATGGCTGCCAGGTCCAGTCCGGCGGCGGCCATCTCCTTGGCGGCCCGGAACATCAGTCCCGTGGCCCAGGCCAGGTTCACCGCGGTGGGACGGGCCCCATCCAGGTCCTGCCGCACCTTGCCGTAGGCCTCTTCCGCTGCGGCGTTGAACTCCGTCTGCC
Organism: uncultured Negativicutes bacterium; assembly: GCA_937926555.1. Lineage (GTDB taxonomy): Bacteria > Bacillota > Negativicutes > Acidaminococcales > Acidaminococcaceae > Succiniclasticum. The sequence continues at coordinate 668 of CALAZX010000107.1, forward strand.
CTGGGGGAAGCTCCCGGAGGACCTGGCGGAATCCCAGCACCATGGCGAAAGCGGCGGCGGCCCCGATAGCCGGAGCGCCACGCACCTCAAGCCGCCGGATGGCGGTGACGGCGCGCTGGTAGTCCTTGCAGATAATTGTCTCGATTGCCAGAGGCAGCTTTGTCTGGTCCAGCAGAATCAGTGAACCATCCTGCCACTTCATGGTTTCAACCACGTAAACATCTCCTTGTTTTTCTGACCGGAGTCAGTTTTTTAAGCGGTGTCACATTGTTGCTTTATTATTTCTTCTATTATAGTAGCTATGCCGCAGCCCTGGTCCCTATGGATGCGGGATGCGCCACGCTGATGACGCGTCACTCTCTATTATTACTGTCATGCGTGTCTTTTCTATGTCCTGCCTCAGGGGTTCAGCTTGAAGCCGCCGAACTCCGCCATGCAGTGCTTGCAGGTGCAGACGTCTTCCACTTCCTCATTGTAATTGATGAAGCCGCTGATGACCTTCTCCATGTTCTTGATGCTGACGGCCATGGCCTCCACCACTTCCTGGTGGGACAGCGGGGTCTTGGAGATGCCGGCGCCCATATTGGTGACAATGGCGCAGTTGGTGTAGCACATCTCCGCCTCACGGGCCAGGATGGCTTCCTGGGCGTTGGTCATGCCCACCACGTCGCCGCCCAGCATGGCGTAGGCCCGGACCTCGGCGGCGGTCTCGAAACGGGGACCTTCCGTGGTCACATAGCAGCCCGTCTTGTGGAACGGGATGTCGGTCTTCTCCAGGATGGCGATGACCTTGCGGCGCAGGGTCTCGCAGTAGGGGTTGGTGAAATCCGCATGGGCCACGCCCCGTACGGGATTGTCATAGAACGTGCTGACACGGCTCTTGGTGAAGTCCAGCAGCTGGTCGCAGACCACGAAGTGGCCGGCGGTCATCTCCGGATTCAGGGAGCCGGTGGCGGAAGTGGCGAAGATCTCCTCGGTGCCCAGGCTCTTCAGGGCCCAGATGTTGGCGCGGAAGTTGATCTTGTGGGGTGCCACGGTATGGCCCGCACCGTGCCGGGTGATGAAAACCACCTGGTTGCCGGCCATCTCGCCGATGTTGCATAAGGCTTTGCCGTAAGGTGTTTCGATAATCTTTGATTCAAATCCTTTGAGGGCTTCCGGGCTGTAGATGCCGGTGCCGCCTACAATACCATTTTTTCTCATAATAAAGCCACCTTTCTCTTCTACAAAAAACCTCGCACTTGGAATGTGTCGTCAGTCCGCCTTACCTTCCAGCCGCCCGATGAGGGGCAGGAGGTCCGGCATGGTGGAGACAGTGTGGTCCGGGTTGCCCCACTGGTGGAGCAGGTCCCGTTCAAACAGGCTGTAGTCCACCGCCACGGTGGTGCATCCCGCCTTCTTTCCGCTGACCAGGTCGTAGGGGCTGTCCCCCACGCACAGGCACTGGGACGGGTCCACGCCCAGGATGTCCAGGGCCTCGAGACAGGGCTGGGGGTCCGGTTTGGGCCGGGTGATCTTCTCCGCACCGATCACATCCTCGAAGAAGGACGCGATGCCCACGCAGTTCATCCCCCGGAGGGCTGTCTCCGTGAACTTGGAGGTGACCACGGCCATGCGTATCCCCCGCTCCCTGAGGCTCTCCAGTGTCTCACGGACGCCGGGGAAGGGACGTATCAGCTCGTCGTGATGGACCTGCTGGTACGCGCGGTAGATGTCGCAGATCTCCCCTCCCTTCCCGGGGAACAGCTTCTCCAGGGAAGGACGCAGCGGCTGGCCGAAGGTGCGGATGAAATCCTTCCGGTCCACGGTGTGGCCCAGCACTTTCCGGCAGCTGTGGTCGAAGGAGGCGAAGATGATGGGACTGGTGTCTGCCAGGGTCCCGTCGAAATCGAAAATAATACCTTTTACCTGCATGAATTCTCCTTAAAATAAAATACAATTAATCATCTTATTTTATCATATCTATAGAGTTTAATCTAGTTAATACAGCAAAAAGAGCCTGCTGTGAACAGGCTCTGCACGGTTATTTATACTGCTTTGTGAAATATTCGGGATAGCATTTCTCCGCGATGTCCCGGATGGCGTCCCCCACGTACTGGGAGGCGGCGTAGCGGTAGCGGTCATGAATCACCAGGATGCGGCCATTCCGGACAGCTTTCACCGGCTGCAGGGCCGGGTCCGTGATGACCGATTGGCGGAAGGCGGTGGCATCCCCCTCCACCGTGGAGCTGTAGTCCGGGAAGATGAGGATGTCCGGGTCCACCCGGAGAATCTGCTCCTTGCTCACGTGGTCCCCCCGCTTCAGCCCGGCCAGGGCGGCACCGTTCTGCACGCCGGCCTCCAGGCAGATATGGTGGAAGAGGCCCTGAGGGCTGCCGAAGACCCCGTTGAGGGAATAGGCCATGATGATGCGCCGATTCTCCATGGGGATCCTGTCGGTGACTTCATGCACCGCCGCCACCTTGCGGTCCAGGTCCGCCACCACGGCGGCGGCCTTCTCCTTCTCCCCGGTGACCTCCCCCAGCTTCAGGATCCGCTGCCGGATCTTGGGCAGGGTCACGGGGACCTCCATGACGAAGACGGGGATGCCAGCGTCCCGGAGGGCCTTGATGAACTCGGGCCGGGCCTTGTCCTGGGCCAGCACCAGGTCGGGACGGATGGAGAGCACCGTTTCCAGGGAGGGTTTCTCCGGCAGGGTCCTCTCCACCCGGTCGGCTTTGTCCGCCACGAAGGAGATGCGGCGGTCCTTGTTGGAGGCGGTCACCGCGGCGATACGCTCCGGCGGCACCAGGTCCAGCAGCACCTCCTCCAGGCTGACGGTGTTGGCGTAGATATGTCTGGGCGGCTCCTTGAAGGTGATCACGGTGCCCTGGTCGTCGGTGACGCTGTAGGTGGCGGCGCCGCTATTGCCGCCAGTGGGTTTCATCCCCCCGCAGCCGGCGAGAAGGCCGGTGAGTACCAGGAGGCACAGCAGTATGATGGAAAGACAGGTTCTTGTTCTCATGATGGCTCCTTTGCATATGCGTTTCTATATCTCTGATTCTAGCACAAACGGACGGGAATGACAGCACCCTGTCCTTATAGATATAAAATTTCGTTTTGGAAGAAAATTTCATCCCGGGACGGCGGGAGCTGAAAAAAATCCCCGGAGAGTGGTATAATCGAAGAAAGCCCATTACAGGAAAAGGACGGTGTATTCCATGATTTCTTTTGAGAACGACTACAGTGAAGGCGCCCATCCGGAGATACTCCGGCGGCTGACGGAGACGAATATGGAACAGACGGCGGGGTACGGCACGGACCCCTACACGGCCTTGGCGGCGGAGAAGATCCGCACCGCCTGCGGCTGCCCGGAGGCGGAGGTGTTCTTCCTGGCGGGAGGCACCCAGACCAACCAGGTGGTGATCGACGCCATGCTGGCCCCCTACGAGGGTGTGATCGCCGCCACCACGGGCCATGTGAACTGCCATGAGGCGGGAGCCATCGAGTTCACCGGCCACAAGGTGCTCACGGTGCCCCATTACGACGGCAAGCTCCACGCCAGAGACGTGGACCGGCTGGTGGAGGCCTTCTGGCAGGACGGCAGCCACGAGCACATGGTGTTCCCGGGGATGGTCTACATCTCCCAGCCCACGGAGTACGGCACCCTCTACCGCAAGGAGGAGCTGGAGGCCCTGGCCGCCGTGTGCCGGAAGCACAAGCTCCCCCTCTTCGTGGACGGCGCCCGTCTGGGCTACGGCCTCATGAGCCGGGAGAACGACGTGACCCTGCCGGAGCTAGCGGAACTCTGCGACGTGTTCTACATCGGCGGCACCAAGGTGGGCGCCCTGCTGGGCGAGGCGGTGGTCTTCACGAAGCGCAACGCCCCGGCCTACTTCATGACCCGGGTGAAACAGCACGGCGCCATGCTGGCAAAGGGCCGTGTCATCGGCATCCAGTTCGACACCCTCTTCACCGGGGACCTCTACTTCAAGGCAGCGGCACACGCCATCGCCGCCGCCGACTACCTGAAGGAGGGGCTGCGGAAGCTGGACATCACCTTCTTCATCGACTCCCCCACCAACCAGCAGTTCGTGGTGCTGGACAACAAAGTACTGGCGGAGCTGGAGAAAAGTGTCCGCTTCAGCCGCTGGGAGCCCGTGGACCGGGAGAGCTCCGTGGTGCGTTTCGCCACCAGCTGGGCCACTCCCCGGGAGAACGTGGACTTCCTGCTGAACCGGCTGAAAGAGCTGCTGGGCAAGTGATCCGGCCACCGCGTCATGATTATCTGAAGGACGGCATCAATGTCGACAGAACGGCGGCAGTATAGATAGGACGGCGTCCGTATCTGCCGGACGGGATAAATATCCATAAAAGGGCATAGAAAAAGAGACTTCCATCATGCGTTGACGGAAGTCTCTTCTTTTTTCTCCGGCTCCCCCCACTCCAGGCTGAGCCGGCAGGGTTTCCAGTAGACGGCGGCCAGGACCGCTATATACAGGAAGTAGCAGCCTATTGCCGCTCCCCAGGTGGGATAGAAGCGTACGAAAAAGTTGGGAATCACGCCGAGACCGACAATGAGGACGAAGACATAGAAGAAGGCCAGCCAGTCTTTGCCGGTGGCGGACTCGTTCCAGACGACATAGGTGAAGAGGAGAGGGGCGGCGATGGCGATCGCTGTCTCCGTGGCCGCCATGCCTCCTGTGACCAGGAGAACCCGCAGCCCATGGCCCGGAACCACCAGCGGGATTTTCACCGCGATGTCCAGGATGGAGGAACCCAGGGCGAAAAACAGGGCGTCCCACAGGCTTCTGCTGTCCCGGAAAAGGAACTTGCGGCAGAGGCAGATGGCCGCGGCCTCGAGGAAGGCGGCTACCAGGAGGACCACCAGGGTGTGGACCAGTCTCTGGCCCGGGAACAGGGAGAGCAGGATGCCGGGGGGCTTCAGGACCCAGGTCATCAGCGGTATCGCGATAAGCCAGCGGGCGATGTAGAATGACAGCGTTCCGGCCAGCATGAGTTGGACAATACGGGAAGGTTTCACGGACAGACTCCTTTCAGATCAGTGTTCCAGCGCGTTCCAGCGCCAGGCGGTGAGGGCCGCGGGGATCAGGCACAGGGCGAAGCAGGCCTCCACGATGGGCAGGGGCAGACGCAGGATGTTGCCCAGGGGCACGATGCTGTCCACCAGGCTGTGGAGCAGCACGGCCACCAGTAGGAAGGTCCATTTCCGCCCCCGGATGAAGCCGTCCCAGATGATGCAGGTGGCCAGGATGTGGAATGCCGTGGCGATAAGGCGCTCCACCGGCGCCAGGGGGTCCAGCAGCTGGAAGGTCCCCATGCCGTTGGCCAGGAAAATGGGCAGGAAGATGGAGACAATCTCCGCCAGGGAATGGCCCAGGCCGAAGAGCACCGGCTCCGCCAGCTTCACGCTGTCCTTCAGGAGGTAGCGGCGGAAGAGGAACCGTCCCCCTTCCTCGAAGATGCCGGCGGTGACCACCAGGACAGACCAGAGCAGCACCGGATGGCCGAGGAAGAAGGGCAGGAACCCCTTGGGACCCAGTGCCCACTGGAGCAGCGGGATGCGCAGGCAGACCTGGGTGATGGTATAGCAGAGAGCTCCCAGGAGGAGCAGATAGACGGAACGTGAGAATCTCATGACGATCTCCTTTGTGTGTGATGGCGGCCACAGATGGCAATCACCCCTATGTTTTGAATGTATCTACCATTATACAACATCGGCGGGCATTGTGCACGGTTGGAAACGCGGATGGAAGAACCTTTTCCGGATGGCGTCTCCTAACCTTCCATAGGTGCCGCAAGGGTTTTCCTTTAAAACAAAGATCTCGCGGAGCGGGGTACGGACTGCGGTACGGAAGCGCGGGCCTGTTCCGGGAGGTCTGTTCTGTTTTATGGGCGGAGTGCGTCGGACAGTTATGTAGCTAAAACGCTATGAGCGACGGCAGGTGAAGGGATTTTTGACAATAAAAAAAAGCCGACATACGTCGGCATACCGCAAGCGGTACTATGTCGTTGCAACCGAACAATTCGACACCTTATATTTCAGAGGTAATCCGTTTCAATACCGCAAGCGGTACTATGTCGTTGCAACAAGGAGATTGTAAGTTCCCTGCTGGTCAAAGGACGTTTCAATACCGCAAGCGGTACTATGTCGTTGCAACCCTATGCTCCGGGAAGCCGCATGGATACTGGGCTGAAACAGCGGTTTTTTACAACCTCCCTGGTTTCCGTCCATTTTTGGGTACCCCCTCTACACGGAGCGTCGGTAAAGACTTCAAAAAAGTGGATCTAGGTCTTTATGGATGCGGCTTTACGGGTTTGACCAAAAAAATCACAACCTACCCCGTTTTTCACTGAAAAAGGGGTACCCCCTATACAACAGCATGGGAATGCGGGTTCCAGAGAAAAAGCCCATCACATCTGTCTCTATTGTGCGATAAAAGGGCGGTTTTGTCAAGGCTGGGAGTGTGAGGATTGCCTCGCCTACGCCCGCATCAGGCCGGTTTTGTTCTTCTCCCCGTTCCGCGGCACAGCTCTTCCCGGATGTCGCTAGCACTCCATTTGCACAGGTGCCGTCCCCATCTCTCCATACCTTATAAAAAACTCCCGGTGGAGGGCGGACTATGGTCTGTGTCCGCCCCCCCTCTCCGGGAGTTCTATCTTCTTTTTTCTGCGGCCTTCCGCGTATTGCCCTACCGGCAGGCTTTGATGCCGGCGATGGTGCCGTCGCTCACCGCGGTGGAGATCTGGCGCACGTCTTTCACACGGATGTCCCCTACTGCGAAGACCCCTTCGATCTCCGTCTGCATGTCATCATCCACGGGGATATAGCCGTTCTCCAGCTTCAGCTGGGTGTACAGTCCGGTATTGGGCACGGTGCCCGCATAGGTGAAGATGCCGCAGCCTCTGTCCTCCACGGTCCGTGTGGTTCCGGTCCTCATATCACGGAGTTCCAGGCTTTCCACCTGCTCCTCCCCGGAGACGCGGACCAGCTCGGTTTCGTAGAGAATCTCCGCATTCTCCGTGGCGGCGATTTTCCCGGCGAACTCGGCGATGCAGTCCAGATGGGATCCGGCGCAGAGGATGGTGACCTTTTCCGCCAGTCCGGCCAGGTAGATGGCCTCCTTGATGGCGCCGTCCCCGGCACCGATCACATAGACATGCCTGCCCCTGTAGGCCTCGCCGTGGAGCACCGCGTTCAGACCGTAGCCTTTACCGGCCAGCTTCTCCCGGCCCTCCACCGGCAGGTCCCGTCCGGTGGTGCCGTTGGCGATGATGATCCGGCGTGCCTGGTAGGTGCCTTTCTCCGTGGTGACGGTCTTCACGTCCCCCACCAGGTCCACCGCCGTCACCGCCTCATAGGCCACATCGATGTGCAGCTTCTCCACCAGACGCTCCAGCTTGCGGCAGTAGCTCTCCCCGCTCTCGCCGGTCTCGGCGCCAAGGAAATGGGTCACGTTGGATACCTTGCGAATCAGTCCGCCGATGGCCGCTTTCTCCAGCACCAGGACCTTCTTCCCCCTGCTGGTGGCGTAGATGGCGGCGCTCAGGCCTGCATTGCCGGCGCCGATGATGATAATGTCAAACATGGAGATCACCTCATTCTTTCTGTTATTCTCTATAGACTTATTGTAGTACCGATATAGCATAATGTTAAATTATAAAAAGTGATAGAACCATAAACTTATGTTATGGGAATGTCTGCGGAAATCTGGGGTTCTCTCCCCTTCCTGAACAGCCGGCTTTGTCTCCCTTTCCGCCGCCCGGGCACAAAAAAGAAGTCCTCCACCATGGGGTGGAAGACTTCCATTCTATGAGAATCATGAGAAGGACACGGCGGGACATATCCCCGGTCCAGGGGATATACCCGTCAGACATTCCCATCCGTCCCGTCCAGCTCCTCCTCCTGCCGGCGGTCCCTCTCCCCCGCCTCGCTGAGCCGGTAGAGACCGCTGTAGACGCCGTTTCTCGCCAGCAGCTCCCGGTGGGTTCCGGTCTCCACGATGCGTCCTTCCCGGAGAACGATGATGCGGTCGGCGCCGCTCACGGTGGAGAGCCTGTGGGCGATGGTCAGGGTGGTCCGGTCCGCGGACAGGTTGTCCAGGGACTGCTGGATCAGCCGCTCCGTGGCGGTGTCCAGGGCCGAGGTGGCCTCGTCCAGCACCAGCACGGGAGGATTCTTCAGGAAGGTCCGGGCGATGGAGATGCGCTGCTTCTGCCCGCCGGACAGCTTCACGCCCCGCTCGCCGATGCAGGTGTCATAGCCCTGGGGCAGCTTCTTGATGAAGGCGTCCGCCGCGGCCAGGCGGGCGGCACGGCGCACCTCTTCCTCAGTTGCTTCCGGGTCGCCGTAGCGGATGTTGTAGCGGACGGACTCGGAGAAGAGGAAGACATCCTGCTGCACCACGCCGATCCGGCTCCGCAGGGAGCGCTGGGTGTAATGGCGGATATCCACCCCGTCCAGGAGGATCCGTCCCTCCTGGGGCTCGTAGAACCGCAGGAGCAGGCTGGCGATGGTGGTCTTCCCCGCCCCGGTGGCCCCCACGAAAGCCACTTTCTGCCCCGGCTCCACGGTGAAGGACACGTCTTTCAGCACGGGACCGTCGCCGTAGCCGAAGGTCACGTGGTCAAAGACGATGCGCCCCTCCACATCCCCGCATTCGATGGCGTCCGGCGCGTCCTGGATGTCCGGCTTCTCCTCCATGATCTGGTAGAACCGGTGGAATCCGGCCATGCCCCGCTGGTACATCTCGGTGAACACCGTCAGCCGCAGCAGGGGCTTCATGAACAGGTTCACATAGAGGAAGAAGGCCACGAAATCACTGAAGGCCAGCCGGTCCATGACGATGAGCCAGGCGCCCAGGGCCATCATCACCAGGTTGGTCAGGTTGGAGAACAGGTTCACGCTGCTGCTGAAATAGGCCAGCAGCTTGAAGGATTTCAGCCGTGTCAGCAGGTGGTCCCAGGTCTTTCCGGCGAACCGCTCCTTCTCCTGGTCCTCCAGGGAGAAGGCCTTGATCAGGCGGATGCCGTTGAGGGTCTCCGATGCCTGGGCGGAGATTTCCCCGTATTTCACCCGGTTGGCCCGGAAGAGGGCCTTCATTTTACGGTTCACAATCACAGTATGGACGGTCTTGGCCAGGAGCATGGCGGTGATGGCCCCGGCCATGAGGGGATTCATCCAGAACATGATGATGATGGTGCCCAGCATGGTGATGGAGCAGATGATCACGTCGTTGGGCCCCCGGAAGCTCAGCTCGCCGATCTCCGTCAGGTCCGTGGTGATGCGGCTCAGGAGCTGGCCGGTCCGGTTGTTGTCATAGAAGCGGAAGGACAGCTTCTCCAGGTGGGAGTACAGGTCCAGCCGCATGTCGTTCTCCATCATCCCCGCCATCTTGTGGCCGTAGTAGCTGATGCAGCAGAGCAGGCCGAAATTGGCCAGGTACAGCCCCAGCAGGATGCCCAAGAGGCGCATGATCTCCTCCACATGCTTCTGGGGCAGCTCCACATTGAGGATATGCCGCACCAGGATGGGGAACACCAGCTCCAGGGCCGCCGTCAGGGAGGACCCCACGATGACTCCCAGCACCGTGGCCAGGTAGGGACGGTAGTAGGACAGGAACATTCTGATCATCCGTCTCACTCCCCTTTCCCGTCACGGGCTCCGTAGTTTCCGGTAGTATTTCCAGTAGTGTTGTCATTGTTGCCGGCCTGTCCGGTGGCCGGGCTGTTCTCCCAGCCGCCGGAGGCTTTCCCGTTTCCGGAACCGGCGCCGCTGTCAGCCGTATCCGCCGGGACAGCGCCTTCCGCCACTTTCCAGATATGCAGCCGGTAGGCGCCGATGATCTTCCCTTCCGGCGTCAGCGCCGGCGCCTCCACCCCCGCCATGAGGGTGGCATCCCTGTTCAGGGCGATGGCCTGGCAGGGGCCCTCCGTATGGAAGGAGGACACGGCCCTGCCGGTCTCCAGGTCCACCAGCAGTCCCCCGTGGGCCTTGTAGTTGTGGGTCCGGACGTTCCGCCCCACGGCGCAGGCCACGTAATGCTTGGCGAAAGCCAGGTCCTCCATGGTGCCCGGGGCCATGTACTGGAACTTGTAGGTGCCGTCGGTGCCGAAGAGGAAGAGGCTGTTGTTGCTGGGATGCTCCACCGGGGTGGGCAGCTGCCAGTTCTCCCGGTTGAAGGTGTTGATGGTGGTGAAGAGCACGCCCTCCTTCAGGGCGAAGCCGTCACGGCCCGAGGCGTTGAGCCAGGCGCCGTCCACCTGGGTGGGTTTGGACAGGGTCCGCTCCCAGAGGAGCTTCCCGTCCCCGGTGAAGAGGAAGCCCCGCCCGTCACTGGCGGAAGCCGCCAGGTACCTGCCGTTGGCGGAGAAGTTGGGGCTGCCCCGCATGACGGTGTTGTCGAAAGGCGGGATGGGCGCCACCGTGGTGGTCCCCACCTGGTCGCCGGTGTCCTTGTCGATGAAGTACATGGTGGCCTTGTATTTCATCTCCGGCCGGAAATCGTAGGCGGAGGTGGACAGGACCACCGTGCCGCTGCCGTCGCTGACATCACACCAGTTGATCCAGCTGTCGATGACCTCGTTCTTGGGGAACTGCCACCGCAGGCCGCCCTCCGGGTTCACGGAGATCATCCGGCCGTTGTAGCCGCGATGCCCCTCCTTGTCCATGAGGAAGCGGTAGATGTTGGCGTAGACGTTCCCCTCCCTGTCGCAGACGATGTGGACCACCGAGGGGTAGGAGCGCTGGGAGGCGTCGGCCCCCGCATAGTCCGCCCCCTTGTATTTCCAGCGGATGTCGCCGCTGTGGATGTCAACGGCGTAGAGGTTGCCCTCGGCGCTGACCTCGCCCACATAGGCGGTCTTCCCGTCGGGGCTCAGGGTCAGGGACACCAGCTTGCCCACGCCCAGGGAGCGTTTCCAGCGCTGGCTGCCGTCCTGGCCGAAGAGGAACAGCTCCCCCCGGTCGGTGCCCACCAGCCAGCCGTCCTCCGGCTCCACATACTGGACCTGGCCCTTGGTGAAGCCCATCCGGTCATAGTTCTCCACGGGGATGTCCCCCAGGTGGACCGTGATGCCCCGGGTCTTGTCCGGCTGCTGGAAGATGGTCCAGGGGGTGCGGCTTCCCGTGAGCCAGAAAAGGGCGCAGCAGGACACCGCGAACAGCAGCAGGATGAGGATTCCTTTGATTTTCTTCATAGCGTTCTTCCTATCGTAAAGGCGGAGGCGGATTTTCCGTCCCCGCCGTCTTCTCGTTCAGGTTCATTTCAATGTGACGGCATGGTGGTTTTCACCGGCAGGCTCTCCCCTGCCGTTTTCCTATGATGCCGTCGAGGCGCGCCAGGTTGTGAGCTCGTCACAGGTACAGTTTGGCGATGTCATAGACACGGCGCAGGACGCCGAAGTACATCCCCTGCTCGCTGAGGACGAAGCAGAGCTTCCCCGCCACCACAGCCAGGGTGGCCAGGGCGAACAGGCCGCAGGCGCTTTTCTCCCTGCCGTTCCAGACGAAGAGGGATGTGTTCCGCTGCCGTGCCTGGAAGAAGCCCCGGCTCACCACCGACAGGGCCAGTGTCTGGGCCCGGCGGAGGCAGCGCGCCAGCAGGGGTTTGGCGATATGGGGGATGTGCCGGATGATGGCCGTGCGGCCGCTCTTCGTGTCGCTGCGGAGCTGCAGGGCGGTGATGATCTCCCCGGTCTCCGCCGCCAGCACCGGCAGGAACCGGATGGCGGTGACCAGCATGAAGGCCACCTGGGGAGGCAGCTTCCAGGAGAGGAGCGCGCCCAGGAGCTGCCGGGGGTCGCTGGTCCAGCAGACCAGGAGGCCCAGTGACAGCATGGTGGCGCTTCGCAGTCCCTGCACGGCGCCGTAGAGAGTGCCGTCCCGGTTGACGTAGAGTCCTCCGGTGATGGCCCCCAGCCAGGGGGTGTCCCTGGCGATGATGACGAACAGCGGCGTCCGGGGCGTCTGGGCGAAGAACAGCGCCTGGCTGAACATGGAGCCCCAGAGCCCCAGCATCAGGAGCGCCGCCAGCACCCGCCACTTGTAGATGGAGGTCCCCGCCGCCAGATGCAGCAGCAGAGTGCTGAAGAACAGCAGGAACAGCGTCCTGGGATTGTCGATGGTGATGGTGAGGATGGCCATCAGGAACAGGATGACCACCTTGGTCTGGCCGCCGATCCGGCGGATCCAGGGACGGGAATCAGTCCCTTCCCACAGCTGTCGCATGGACATGGCGGCACACCTCCTCGGGCAGGACGCAGGGCGGCAGCCCCGCTCCTTTCGTTATCGTGAGCACCGGCGGGGTCAGAAGACCGCTGCGCCGGAGCAGGTTCTCGTCGGACAGGATGCGGCGGGCAGGGCCTTCCGCCAGGATCTCCCCCTCGGTGAGGAGGATTACCCGGTCGGCCACCTGGGCCGCCAGCTCCAGGTCGTGGGTGCAGAGGAACACGCTGCCACCCTCCTCCCGGAACAGGGCCAGCAGCCGCTTGATTTCCGTCAGGCTCCTCTCGTCCTGGCCCGTGGTGGGCTCGTCCAGCAGGAGCAGCTTGGGTTTTCTCGCCAGCATGGCGCCCAGCACCACACGGAGCCGCTGCCCCTTGCTCAGGGCCAGGGGGAAGTCGTCCCGGTAGACCGTGAGGTTCAGCTTCTCCAGCAGCGCCTCCGCCTCGTTGTCCGTGATGTGGCGGTTCTTCCAGCGCAGCTCCTCCCAGACGGTGTCCGCCAGGAGCATCAGGTCCGATTCCTGCAGCAGGTAGCCGGTCTCACCCAGCTCCTTCCGCAGTTTCCGTCCGTCCAGCTCCAGGGAGCAGGCGGTGGGTTACGTCGGCCCCCCCAGCAGGTTCAGCAGGGTGCTCTTCCCCGCTCCGTTGAAGCCCATGAGGGCGGTGATCTGGTGGCGCCGCAGGTCGAAGTCCAGCCCTTTCAGGGTGGGCTCTTTGGCGCCGGGATAGGTGAAGACCAGGTTCCGGGCGGAAAGGATCACTCGTCCGCCATTCCCGTTATTTTCGTTATTCCGGTCGTTCTCATTGTTGTCATCGGTCTTACCGGCCAGTTCCTCTTCGGACGCGGGGTTTTCTTTCGCGCTTGTTTCGCTTGTTTTTTGTGGACTGTTATTGTTTTTCACGGTAAAAGACTGAGCGTCGGGGCTTTCTTCTGCCTCCGCCCCCGTTTCCTTCATGCACTCTCTCAGCATGCGGATGGATTCCGCCGTATCCGAGGTGAGCCGGGGAAATCCCAGGAGCCGTCCCAGTTTCACGCTCTGGGGCTCCCGGAGGCCCATGTCCTCCCGTCCCGTCAGGAAGCTCCAGGCCTCCTCCATGGGTCCGTCGTAGACGATGCGCCCTTCCTGCATCACGGCCAGCCGGTCGAAATAGCCGGCCAGCTCGTTCACCCGGTGCTCAATCATGAGGATGGCGATGCCCTCCTCCCGGTTCAGCCGCAGGAGGAGCTTCATGAAGTCCTCCACCCCCTGGGGGTTCATCTGGCTCACCGGCTCGTCCAGGATCAGCAGCTTGGGGCTGGTGATGAGGATGGACGCCAGTGCCAGGCGCTGCCGCTGCCCTCCGGAAAGCTGGTGGATGCTGTAGTCCTCCATCCCCGCCAGGCCAACCATGGCCAGGGTACGGGCAACCTCTTTCCGCACGGTCTCCGGGTCGGCGCCCCGGTTCTCCAGGGCGAAACCGGTCTCGTCGGCCACGGTCATAGCGAACAGCTGGTCGTCCGGTGTCTGGTAGACGGTGCCGGCCAGCTGCCCGATCTCCTCGGGAGGCCAGCCGGTGATATCTTCCCCGTCCAGGAGGATGCGGCCGCTGAGCCCCGTGCTTCCGCGGTGGGACACCAGGCCGCTGATGGTCTTGATCAGTGTGGATTTCCCGCAGCCGCTGCGTCCCGCCAGGAGCAGCATCTCCCCGGACCCCAGCGAGAGGCTGATGTCCTTCAGGGTGAGGCTGTCCCGTCCGGGATAGCGGTAGGATATATTCTCCAGTTTCAGCATGTGTTTCTCCGATTCCTTGTCGTCTATGTCAGGGCGGGGTCACTCCCCCACCACCTGTCTCAGTTTCTCGCCGGTGCGGTAGCCGATCCAGCTGCCGATGCTGCTGTAGAGCACGCCGTTCACCAGCATGTACAGCGCCAGGTACCAGTCGGCGTAGTACAGCCGGTAGAAGAACATCATCTGCTGCAGGTTGACGAAGCTCATGAAAGCGTCCGCCACGCCCAGCAGCAGGGCCACTCCCAGCATGTAGCGCCCGGTGAGCTCCTTCCGCCGGAAGAAGCCGCAGAGCCGCAGGGCCGCCTCCAGCACGGCGATGTTCACGGAGAGGCTCAGGAGCCCCAGGGGTGTGAAATGGCCGAACATGACGCAGGACAGCATGTAGCGGATCAGCAGCATCAGGGCCAGCACGCCGGGTTTCCGGTACAGCACCAGCAGCGCCACGATCAGCAGGTAGGACATGATCCCCGTCAGGAGCCCCGTCACCCGGGAGGAGAAAGGTCCCAGCACAGCGTGGAGCAGGTCTCCCAGGCGGGTGGAGGGCAGCGAGATGCCGCCGAAGGCGATGGCCGCAAAAAGGGACACGGTGATGGCGCCTCTGGCACCCATCTCCCGGATGAACTTCCGGATCCGTCCCAGCTGCAGCAGCACGGCGAAGAGGCAGAGGAAGGAGAATCCTACGGCCATCAGGCCGATACTCCGCTTCTTGGCGATGGTCACCGGCACCTCCTGGACCTTCTCCTGGCCGTTGCCGGAGATGGTCACCCGGAGGCTGTAGTCTCCCGCCAGCACCGTGAAATAGTCGATATACAGGGGCAGGATGAAGGTCTGGCTCTTCTTGCCGTCCAGGGAGATCAGCGCGCTGGTCTCCCACTGGTCGCCGGTATCCCCGGCCCAGCCGCCTTCGCCCCCCTCATGGTTGGTCTTGCCGGCGGTGACCAGGCCCTGGACCGGTTTCCCGGTGACCTTGTCCACCAGTTGGGCCTTGAACTTCAGCATGCGGATATCCTTCTGGGGGTTCCGCATGTCCAGCAGCAGGAAGGTGGCGGGATGGTTGAAGACGGCGGACCAGTTGGTGGCGCCGTCGCCGGTCATCCGGTTGCGGAAACTCTCCAGGGAGGTGTCCCTCACGTAGATGACGCCCTCCTCCGACCGCTGGTCCCGGTTTCCCAGGTTGTCCACCGGCAGGGTCACGGACTGGATGTACCAGTTGAACTTCTTGTTGTCTTTTTTCTTCGTGTGGGCGGCCTCCAGGTTCTCCGTGGCGCCGGCGGCGTCATAGGTGAAACGGACGGTCCGCTCCTCCTCCCATTCCGGCGTCCTCAGCCGGACGGTGAGGCTCTTCTCCCCCGAGGGGGTGCCGGGACGGGCCTGGAGGTAGACCAGGTCGAAGTTCCGCCCGTAATTGGCGTCCAGGCGCCAGCGGGCCTTCCCGTCATGCCAGCCCTCCTTGTCCAGGGCGGTGAAGCCCTTGGGCAGCTCCAGGGAGATGTCCACCTCCTGGGGCCGGGGGATGTCGTAGCTTGTCAGATCGATGTACAAGGGCATGGTGCTCTGGCCTGTCACCGTATGGAGGGAGCGCTGCTCCAGGCTGTAGGGGTAGATCACGTCCACCTTGTTCCCCGCCAGGGCGCAGGCCGCCCAGCCCATGAGGAAGAGCAGCGTCAGCAGCACGCCCCGCAGGATGGTATTGCTTCTTCTCATGGCGTGTCACCCGCCGGGCAGTCGCAGATGGCCCGGAGCAGTTCCGCCTCTTTCGCCGCCTCGTCCCTGTCCTCCCGGGTGGATATCTCCAGGAAGCCGTTCAGGGGGTTCTGCACCACAGAGACGTCGGCGCTGTAGGCCCGGCTGAGGATCTCCTCGGTGAACACCTCTTCCGGAGCCCCGTCAGCCAGCAGTCTCCCCTCTCCCAGGAGGAGGATGCGGCTGCAGTATTTCGCCGCCAGGTCCAGCTCGTGGACCACCATTAGGATGGTCTTCCCCTTCTCCGCCAGGGCCTTGGTGAAACGGAAGATCTCCTCCCGGTACACCATGTCCAGGCCGGGGGTGGGCTCGTCCAGGAACAGCAGCGGTGTCTGCTGGGCCAGCACCTTGGCCAGGAGGATGCGCTGCTTCTGGCCGCCGGACACCTGGGTCACCGGCCGGTCCGCCAGGTCCAGGGTGCCGGTATAGGCCATGCAGTCCGCCGCCAGCTTCTTATCGTACTCGTTCTCGCTCTCCCACCATTTCATGTAGGGGTAGCGGCCGGTGAGGACGATGTCCATGCCGGTGTAGCCGAAGCCGGTCTGGACCTGCTGCTGGAGATAGGCCACTTTCCGGGCCAGCTCCTTCTCCGCGTAGTCCTCCAGCTTCCGGCCGTAGTAGCGGATCTCCCCGGTCTGTGCCGGCAGCAGTCCGCGGATGGTCTTCAGCAGGGTGCTCTTCCCCGCGCCGTTGCAGCCGATGATGCCGATGAGCTCGCCGGTCTCCACGGTGGCGCTCAGGTCCCTGATGACCGTCTTGTGGCCGTAGCCGATGGTCAGGTTCTCCATTGACAGTACAGTTTTATCCATTGATCTTGCCCCTTATCCATATCATAATCCTGTGTAATAATCGCATGGTATTGTTAATAGAACTCATTATGATATTGTACCGTATTTTACACAGTTTGAAAAGAGAAAGACGGCACAGCTGTGCCGCCTTTCAGGAGGATAAGACACGGGGTCCGGCCGCTTTCCGGACCAGTGGTCCGTGTCCTGTAAGCTATTCTATTCTATGCGCTTTTCCCACGCATCAGAAGCTGTACTTGCAGCCCAGCAGGAAGTTGAAGGGCGTGGTGAAGTACTCGGAGGATGCGGAGTAGTAGGTGATGTCCTTACGGTCCAGGATGTTGTTCAGGGACGCGAAGATGGAGATCTCCTTTTCCGGTCTGTACTCCAGGTTGAAGTTGGTCAGCAGGTAGGGTTTCGCTTCCAGCTTCTCCACGTAGGCATCCTTGCGGCTAGTCTTGCTGTTGGCCTTGTAGGAATGGCGTCCGGACATGTAGGCCGCGTTCAGGGCGGCGCTCCACTTGTCCATCCGGTAGGTCAGGCCGGTCTTCAGTTCCAGTCTGGCGTAATCGTCCTGCCAGCCGAAGTCATAGCCCAGCTTGTCGATGGACTGGGTCTGGGGGTTGCCGTAGGTGGCGGACACGTTGTAGCCCAGGCCTTTGTCAACCACATAGGCGTATTCCGCCTCCACGCCGGTGTTCCGCAGGTTCTCGTTGCTGTAGGTGAACTTGTTGGTATCGCCGTCCCAGCTTGCGCTGATATTGTCGTCGATCTTGTAGTGGTAGACGGCGGTGCGCAGGAAGCGGTGCTCGTCGATGTTCTTCTTCCAGCCCAGCTCGTAGTGCATGCCCTTCTGGGATTTCAGGTCGGCCTTCTCGCCGTTGAGACCCTTCTTGTAGCTCTGGTACAGGGCGGGCATCTTGAAGGACTGGCCCACGCTGGCGTAGACGCTCTCGTCCGGGGTCAGCTTGTGCACATACTGCACCTGGCCGCTGAAGTTGCTGAAGTTCTGGCCGCCGGGGTCGCCGGTGGTCCAGGTCTCACGGGCGCCGAAGGTGATGTTGTTGGCGTCGTCCATGTTCCAGTCGTACTGGCCGTAGACGGAGAAGTTGTTGCGGCTCTGGGTGCCGCCGGTGGAGCCCGCCTCCGGTGCGCCGTCCACTACGGCAGCGCCGCCGGGGCCCTTCTTGTAATTCTGCTTCAGCTCGTCGGACTTGT
>CALAZX010000108.1 GCA_937926555.1 uncultured Negativicutes bacterium
CTCCTCTTTGCTCTCTTTCCGCAGCCACTTCATCAGCAGCGGCGAGAAGGAGGACAGGATGCACAGCCCGATGAGGATATAGCAGATCGGGGTGGAGAACAGGATGCTCACATCACCGTGGGACAGGGCCAGGCTGCGCCGCAGACCCCGCTCCCCGATGGGCCCCAGAATCAGGGCCAGCACCACCGCGGCGGTGTTCAGGTCCAGCTTCCGCATCAGGTAGCCGATGGCGCCGAACAGCAGCATGATGAACACGTCAGTGAAGCTGTTGTTGATGGCGAAGGACCCCACCACGCAGAGGATGAACACGCAGGGGATGAGGATCGCGTCGGACAGCCGGGAGATATGGGCGAACAGCCGGCAGCCGCCCAGTCCGATGAGAAGCATGCAGAACTGGGTGATGACGAAGCCCGCGAAGAAGGTGTAGGTCATGGGAGCGTATTTGGTGAACAGCTCCGGACCGGGCTGCAGTCCCTGGATGATCAGGCCGCCCATGAGCACGGCGGTGACAGACTCGCCGGGGATGCCCAGAGTCAGCGTGGGGATGAGGGAGCCGCCGGTGACCGCGTTGTTGGCGGCCTCGCTGCCGGCGATGCCCTCGATGGACCCGTGGCCGAACTTCTCCGGATGCTTGGAGAATCGGCGGGCCTCGTTATACCCCAGAAAGCAGGCGATGGAAGCGCCTGCGCCGGGGAGGATGCCGATGATGTTGCCGATGAGCCAGGACCGGATCACCGTGGGACTGATCTGCTTGATCTCTTTCCACTTCAGCAGCACCGTGTCCTCGAACTCCACAATCAGGCCCCGTTCCTTGATGGCCTTCTCCACCAGGATGAAGACCTGGGACATGGAGAACAGTCCGATCAGGGCGCAGGTGACGCTGATGCCGTTATAGAGGGCGTCCACGCCGAACATATACCGTTCCACCCCTTCCATGGGGTCCATGCCGATGGTGGACAGGATCAGGCCGAAGGCGCCGCTCATGAGGCCTTTCACCATGGAGCCGGTGGTGACGCCGGCGATGATGGTCAGTCCGAACAGCGCCAGCCAGAAATACTCCGGACTGCCGAACTTCATGGCCAGCTCCGCCAGCGGCGGGGCGAAGAAATAGATGGAGATACAGCTGAGCAGACCGCCGAAGAAAGAGGCGATGCAGGCGGTGCCCAGCGCTTTGCCCGCTTTCCCCCGGAGGGTCAGCTGGTAACCGTCGATGGCCGTGGCCGCCGAAGCCGGCGTGCCCGGCGTATGGATCAGGATGGCGGAGATGGACCCGCCGAAAATAGCGCCGCAGTAGATGCCGCCCAGCATGATCATGCCGGTCTCGGCGTGCATGCCGAAGGTCAGCGGCAGCAGCAGCGCCACACCCATGGCGGCGGACAGTCCCGGCATACAGCCGATGACAACGCCGATGGTGACGCCCAGAACCATCATGATGAGGTTCATGGGGGCGAGAACATTGACAAAGCCCTGCGCCATCAGGGCCAGCGTATTGCTATCCATGACAGAACCCCTCCCCTCACAAGAACTCTTCCAGAAGCTCGCCCTGAGGCAGGGGAACGTTCAGGAACCAGGTGAACGTGATGTAGGTGATGACCACCATCACCACCAGCACCAGCGCGATATACCGCGGCTCTATGCGGAAATACCGCAGACAGAACAGCAGGTAGATGATCACCGCCGGGTAGAACCCCAGGTAGTTCAGCATCAGCAGGAACGCGAAGAACGCCCCCACCATGGTCCAGAACTGCTTCGGCAGGAACCCGCTGAAAATCTGGGGGATATCATTGACAATCACCGGATTCTTCCGGTAGGACAGCAGCATGTTCCCCAGACGGATGGTGGTGAGGAAAATCAGCAGTCCGATGACAAAATAGGGATAATGCCGGGCCTGCCGGGGAAAATCCTGGGTCAGGTACAGGAAGAACCCGCTGAACAGGTACATGAAGATACAGATGCAGATATCGGATCGTTTCATAAGACCATTCCTTTTCAGCCGCCCCGTCCGCCTCTGCCGGCATCGGGGCGAAGTGTCAAAAAACCGGCTGAAACCGCAGTTTATCCGCCAGTTTCAGCCGGTATGTCTCATACTGTCTCCAGCTTCTTATTTCGCTTTCTCATACAGATGGGTAACTACATTCTTGCAGAAGTCCAGCTGGTCGTGGATCAGTTTGCCCAGTTCCTGGCTGTCTTTGTAGTCGATGGCCAGACCTGCCTTCAGGTGGGCGTCAACCACATCTTTGTCATGCAGAGCCTTGCTGAATGCGTCCTCGTAGAACTTCACGATGTTCACAGGGGTTCCCTTGGGCACTACCAGTGCACGGGCGCTGCCGTACCACTTGCCGTAATATCCCAGTTCACCCAGGGTGGGAACGTCCTTCATGGAAGGATCGCGTTTCTCGCCGAAGATACCCAGAACGCGCAGTTCGGGATGTTCGCCTTTGATCAGTTTCGCAACGTCAGCCACTTTGGCGCAGGAGAAGTCAACCTCACCCTGGCGCAGAGCCAGCAGCTGGTCTGCGGTGCCGCCGTAAGGAACAGCGGTGTAATCGAACTTGGCGGACTGTGCCAGCAGCTGTGCGGCGGTATGGTTGGAAGCCTGCACGCCGTTGGTGGAGCATTTCAGTTCGCCGGGATGGAGCCGTGCGTATTCAACCAGCTGGTTCAGGGTCTTGAACTTGGAGTTGGCCCGTACAACCACAACGCTGGTCTCCGTCAGATGGTTACAGATCGGGATGATGCTGTTCTCATCAAAGTTGGAGCCTTTCTGCTGGCAGAGCGTGGTATAGGTGGGCAGGTTGATGAAGCCCAGGGTATAGCCGTCCGGTTTGGCTTTCGCCAGCTCGGTCCAGCCGATCTTGCCGTCAGCACCGGGTTTGTTCTCGATCACCAGTGTCTGTCCCACGTATTTCTTGGCATGGTTCATCAGCAGACGGGCACCTGTGTCGGTACCTGATCCGGCCTTGTACGCCACAATGACACGCACATCTTTCGTAGGTTTCCAGTCTTTTCCCGCAGCTACGTCCCCGGATTTCGGAGAACCGCCACATCCGCCAAGAATCACGGAGAGGGCAACAAGAACCGCTGCGAATACAGCTAAAGTTTTTTTCATACCAACGCCTCCTCGACTTTGAATGATAGCAGGAATACTTTTGCACATTTGTGCACAGGTTCCAATCCCTATA
>CALAZX010000109.1 GCA_937926555.1 uncultured Negativicutes bacterium
TCCGATAATATATATTATGTAAAATATAAAAATGGAAAAACGGCTTGATATAGCCATTTGCGCCGATTTACCATAAAAACACATAAAATGACGTTATTTTTATGGACGTTAAGGAAAAATGCCGATTTCACCTGGATCTGGCTCCGGGTGCTTTTTTTATATGACGCTCCCCTTTTTTTAGGGAGACTGCCATGAAAGAAGATCATGACTGGTTTCTGTGTGTTCGCCAAAGTGTTCGCTGATCTGATTGCCGGGAGTGCTGCCCAGCAGAATCGCCAGCACTGATGAAAAGTTCCGCTGAAAAAAGGGAGAAAGGAAAACGGAAGGAAATGGCGCATGGTATTCCCTACCGGATGAAACTGGGTGCAGGTATGGTTGAGCTGCTGGTGACATCGGATCCGGTTCCAGAAAGACAGACTCGAAGAAGCGGTGGCTGCCTGGAATCAGAAAACCGGAAATATCCGGTGATTCTTTTTGGAAATTGGAGAAAACAGGTGCAATCGGCGAAAAGAGGGGGAAAAACGGATGAAATCCTCATTTTTGCGGCAAAATCAATTTTAAAGCCGCTTATAGCCGTTTTAACGATTTTGAGCACATAACACTATGCATTCATTATGTGCGTTTACGCTCAAAAACCGCTCAGAATCGATTTTGAGAGGTTGTTTTTCGGGAGAAGCGGGGCTTTTTTCATGATTTTCCGTTTTCAGGGGGATTTTGGCTGTAATTAGCCGTAAAAAATAAAAGGACCCGGCACAAATGTGACGGGTCCTATATAGCAGGTGCGGATTCCCTATCAATGATTGAAAAAAGGGATGGTTAGAGGGGGTAACGCTGTATGATCAGAAGGAGAACCGCAACCCTGCGTTCACGTTCCACTTATGATGGTAGTCGCCGCCGAAGTCCTTGGTGAAGTCCAGTTCCAGACGGCCGTTGCTGCTGATGGCGTAGTGGCCGCCTACGGTGAACTCGCCCCAGGTGTCCTTGCCGTCGAAGCTGGTGGATTTCTTGCCACCGTCCGCAGCGGTATAGGTGCCTTCGATGTCGCCGCTGAATTCATGGGCCAGACCCAGTTTCGCGTACAGACCGCTGTTGGCCGCATTTCTGCCGGCTTCCAGAGCCAGGCGTCCCACAACGCTGTTATAGCCGTCCTGGTCAATCTTCAGGGTCTCGGTGCCGGCTTTGGCGGTGTAGTCCTTGCCGCCCACACGGGCCATGCTCAGCTGTGCGGAAGGTCTGAAGTAGCCTTTGTCGGTGCCGATCTTCTTGCCGTATTCAGCGGTGACGCCGTAGGTGTTGGCGCTGAAATCGCCTTTCAGGGCGCGGCCTGCCTCGTTGTAGACGGTGTAATCGTTCTTCACCCGTCCCACTTTGGCGGCCAGACGGAACTCAGCGCCGTTGTCCAGGTGATTCACGCCGTAGATGCCCAGTCCGTACAGCTTGCCGTCCCCTTTTCCTCCCAGGAGATAGTTGGAGCTGCCGTCCCGGTAATCGAAAGCGGCGCCGGTATGCCAGCCGTTGCCGGCGGCACGGTCGTAGCCAACCTGGGCTGCCGCGTATTTGTCCTGGTTGTCCAGGCCGTTGCCTTTGTATTCCACCTTGCCGCCGTAGGCTCTGGCGAAGATGCCGTCCTCGTCGGCGGTGTCGGCCACTTTATAGGTGTCGGACACATTGTCTCTCCAGGCCAGTGCCGTGGTGGTATAGGCGGCGCGGGCGCCTTCCATCATAGCGCTTTCAGGACCGTTGTCCCGGATCACGCCGGGATCCACATGGAAGTGCATCAGGAAGGGGTTGATATAGCTTGCCTCTTTGGCGGCTTCCTCCTGGGATACCTTCTTCTCCACCACCGTCTCGTTTTTCAGCACGCCTTTGCCGGTGGAATCGAAGTCGATGTCCGCCAGACTCAAGGTCAGTCCGGAGGCGGTGAGGCCGCTGGAGATGCTCACTTTGCCCTTCAGGTTGCCCACAGGGGCTTTGCCGGTCTCCACATCCTCCATGTAGTACAGCTTGCCGGCCAGGTTGCCCAGGACTTTTTCCACGGATGCTTTGTCATCCATCTTGATGCCTTTATTGTCGGTGATCAGGGTCACAGTGGAGCCCGGATCCGCCGTATCCACGCGGGTGATGCCGGCTTTGAAGTCCCCTGCGTCCTGGCCTGCGTTCTCATGGGCGTAGACCACGTTCAGGTCGCCGGTGAGCTTGTTCAGGATGATCTTGCGGCCGCTGTTCTGCAGGATGGTGCCGCCGTCGGATACCAGATGGCGTACCCGGCTGTGGTCGCTGTTCCGGGTGGATACCTGGTGGGTCTTGCTGTCCACGATGGAGCCCATGGACTGGTGGTCCCAGACGGATCCTTTGGCCATGGAGATGTGGACATCGCCCACATCGGTGACGCCGTCCTTGTTCCCCGGGAAGAAGGGGTCGGTCATGTTGAACGGGGTCAGTACCAGCACTTTTCCGTCAGGTCTTGCCTTGTACTGGAACTTGTAGCCCATGCCGTCAAAGCCTCCGAAGGG
>CALAZX010000110.1 GCA_937926555.1 uncultured Negativicutes bacterium
GATGGAAGAGAGATTACAGAAAGTCCTGGCGGCAGCAGGTGTCGCATCCCGGCGCGAGGCGGAAAAATTCATATTGGCGGGCCGTGTGAAAGTCAACGGCAAAGTGGTGAAGGAGCTGGGCACGAAAGTGGGCCCCAAGGCCTTCATCCTGGTGGACGGCCAGCCCATCAAGCGGGAGAAGAAGACCTACCTCCTGTTCTACAAGCCCAGGGGCGTGGTGACCACCATGAAAGACCCCCAGGGCCGCCGCACCGTGGCGGATTTCGTGAAAGACGTGCCCCAGCGGGTGTTCCCCGTGGGCCGTCTGGACTACAACACCGAGGGGCTGCTGCTCCTGACCAATGACGGCGAGATCACCCAGGCCCTGACCCATCCCAAGCATGAGGTGGACAAGACCTACGAGGTGACGGTGCCCGGCATTGTGCCCCAGGAGAAGCTGGACCTGCTCCGTCTGGGCGTGAAGCTGGAGGACGGCATGACCGCCCCGGCCATCGTGAACCTGATGGAATACGACCATGACCGGAACCTGACCCATTTCTCCCTGACCATCCATGAGGGGCGGAACCGGCAGGTCCGCCGGATGTGCGATTTTATCGGATTCCCCGTGCGCTATCTGAAGCGCGTGAAAATGGGCCCCTTGAACCTGTCCGGTCTGAAGCGGGGCTATTTCCGGGAGCTGTTCCCGGAAGAGGTGCTGGAACTGAAGGAAGTATGTGGTCTGCATGAGTAAAGTCATTGTCATCGGCGGCGGCGCCGCAGGGCTCATGGCCGGAGTGGCCGCGGCCCGCAGCGGAGCCGACACCATCGTGCTGGAACGGATGACGGAACCGGGACGGAAACTGCTGATCACCGGCAAGGGGCGCTGCAACCTGACCAACAGCTGCGGCATCCAGGAGCTGGTGAAGAACCTGCCCGGCAACGGCAAGTTCCTCTTCGGGGCGCTGAAGCGCTTCGGCAGGGAGGAGCTGCTGGACCTGCTCCGTGAAGGCGGACTGGATACAACTGAAGAGCGGGGCGGGCGCATATTCCCCGCCAGCGGCAAGGCCATGGACGTGATAAAGACCTTCCGCGGACTGCTGAAAAGCGCCGGTGCCCGCCTGGAGACAGGCGCCCAGGTCACCGGCCTGGTGATGGACGGCATGAAGGTGAAGGGCGTCCAGTTCCGCCGGCTGCTGAATGACGGCCGGAAGGCGGGGCAGGACTACCGCAGCACTGAGCTGGGCAAGGTGAAGCTGGGCCGCACGGAGACCCTTCCGGCGGACGCGGTGATTGTCTGCACCGGCGGTGCCTCCTATCCCGGCACCGGCTCCGACGGCAATTTCTTCGCCGTGCTGGAGAAGCTGGGCATCGGCATGACCCCGCTGCTGCCCGCCCTGGTGCCCCTGGCGCCGGAGGAGGGCTTCGCCGAGGACCTGGACGGGCTCACGCTGAAGAACGTCCAGGGCACGGTGATGAGCGGCGGCAAGGAGCTGGTCTCCGAGTTCGGCGAGCTGCAGTTCACCCGTGGCACCGTGGCGGGGCCCATCAGCCTCACCATGAGCCGCAAGGTGGCCCAGGCCGCCGCGGCGGGAGCCGACGACCTGGAACTGGTGCTGGACCTGAAACCGGCACTGGACCGGGAGAAACTGGACAACCGCCTGCAGCGCGATTTCGCCGAGTTCAGTAAGAAGAAGCTGAAGGAAGTGGTCCGCAAACTCCTGCCGCCCCAGCTGGTGGAGCCGGTGCTTGACACCGCCTACCTGGACGGGGAGAAGCAGGTGAGCCAGGTGTCCCGGGAGGAACGCCGTCAGCTGGTGGAGGCCCTGAAGACCTGGACCATCCCCCTGACCGGCACCCGGCCCCTGGCGGAGGCCATCGTCACCTCCGGCGGCGTGGCCCTGAAGGGGATCGACCCCAAAACCATGGCCAGCAGGCAGGTGGAGGGACTCTACTTCGCCGGCGAGGTCATGGATGTGGACGGCTATACGGGAGGCTACAACCTCCAGGCCGCCTTCAGCAGCGGCTATGTAGCCGGACAGTCCGCCGCCTCCGCGGGGGAGACGGACTGACGGGGTACATCCCCGCATCACCGCCGGAGCGCTTCCGTATCATCACAGGAGGCCATCCGGCAATGCCGCCGGCAGGATCCGGCGGCGCATCACCCATGAAACAAGAATACAAACGTAAGGTGTGATCAATTTGACAAAAGGGTTTGTTGTTGCCATCGATGGACCGGCGGGAGCCGGCAAGAGCACCATCGCCAAGAAAGTGGCGGAGACACTGGGCTTCGCCTATATCGACACAGGAGCCATGTACCGGGCCGTGACCTGGAAGCTGCTGCGGACAGGGAAGGAGTTCTCTCCGGAACTGGCGGCGGAGCTGGCGGAGAAGATCGAGATCCGTTTTCGCCCGGAAAGCGACCGGAACAGGGTCTATGTGGACGGGCAGGAGGTCACTGACGACATCCGCACCCAGGAGGTGTCCCGTCTGGTTTCCCGTGTGGCCGCGGTCCCCGCGGTGCGTGAGGCGATGGTGGCGCAGCAGCGCCTGATGGGCGCGGAGTCCGGCGTGGTCATGGACGGCCGTGACATCGGAACCGTGGTGTTCCCCGCAGCCCAGTGCAAGATCTTTCTCACCGCCAGCGTGGAGGAGCGCGCCAGACGCCGCGGTCTGGAGCTGGAGGCCAAAGGCCAGCAGGTGGACTACAAGGCACTGCAGGCCGATATCGCCAGCCGTGACAAGCAGGACAGCGAGCGCGAGGTGTCCCCGCTGAGACAGGCGGAGGACGCGGTGTACCTGGACACGTCCGACATGGACATCAAGCAGGTGACCGAAGAGATCATCCGGCTGGTGAATCTGAAAAAGTAAGGTGTGACTTATGTCTTTCTATAAATTCTGCCATACATTGTTTCCCCTGATATTCAAGGTATGGCTCCGTTTTGAAGTCATCGGGGAGGAGAACATCCCCAAGACGGGACCGGTGGTCCTGGCGGCCAACCATCTGAGCCTGCTGGATCCCCCTGTCCTGGGAGCTGCTGCTTCCCGCCCGGTGCATTTCATGGCCAAAGCGGAACTGTTCAAGCCGGCTTTCTTCGGCTGGATCATCCGCAAACTGGGGGTCTTTCCCGTCCGTCGGGGAGGCGCTGACCGCCAGGCCATCAAAACAGGACTTTCCCTGCTGGAAGACAACCGCGTAGTGGCTGTTTTCCCGGAAGGAACCCGCAGCAAGACAGGGGAGCTGGGAAGAGCCGGAGGCGGCACTTTCCTCATGGCCGTGAGAAGCGGCGCGGCTGTGGTTCCCGCCTATATCGACGGAACGGACCTGAAACGGCATCCCGGCTGGCCCAAGGTCCGGGTTATCTTCGGCAGTCCCCTGGAATATGACCGGGAGGAAGCCAAGACCCGGGAAGGTATGGAAAATCTGGGTAACCGGTGGCGCGAAGCGGTACTGGACCTGAAAAAGGCGGTTGTTGCTGATGAATGTGATCGTTGCTGATCCCTGCGGATTCTGTTACGGGGTGAAACGGGCGGTGCAGATCGCGGAGAGCGCGGCGGATTCTCTGCCGGCATCCACGTTCGGACCACTGATCCACAATCCCCAGTTCACCGAGTCCCTGAAAAAGAAGGGAATCGGCTGCAAAGAATCCCTGGCGGATTTCAAACCGGGCGAGACAATCATTTTCCGCTCCCACGGTGTGGGCCCGGACGTCTATGAGACGGCGGAAAAGCTGAATCTGAAAATTTTAGATGCCACCTGCCCCAATGTGCGTTTAAGCCAGAAAAAGGCGCTGGAAGCGGTCCGGGACGGATATCTTCCGGTGATTGTGGGAGAAAAAAATCATCCTGAAGTAAAAAGCATATTGGCATATGCGGGAAAAAATGGTATCATTATAGAATGTAATAAGGATATAGGGGAAGTCCCTCAGGCCGAGAAGTACGCCGTGATCATCCAGACAACGTTTGAACTGGCGAAATTCGAAGCGATCCTGAAGGAACTCCAGTCCGCCCGCCCGGGTATATACAGGGTGGAGAGGACTATCTGCCTTGCCACGTCCCAGCGACAGAAAGCTGCCGCGGAGCTGGCGGAGAAGGTGGACGCCTTTATCGTTATTGGCGGACGTAACAGTGCCAATACCCGGCATCTGTTTGATCTGGTGAGCGAAATTTGCCCCCGTTGCTTCCAGATAGAGACCGCAGCGGAACTTTCTCCGGAAATGTTCCAAGGGTGCAAAAATATAGGTATTACGGCCGGAGCATCAACTCCGGATCGCATAATTAAGGAGGCTGTCATGGCAATGGAAAATGTGGACAAGAAAAATATGGAAGGTAACGATTTTGAGGCGATGCTCGCAGAAAGCATGGAAGATTTCGGCGTACATCCCGGCAAACTCGTTACGGGAACTATCTCCCAGGTAGACAAAGAAGGCGTTTATGTAGATTTCGGTTATATCCGCGACGGACTGATTACCTGGAACGACTGGGCAATCGATGCTGACCCCGAAGAGCTGATCAACACTCTGGAACTGGGCCAGGAAGTGGAAGCTGTTGTTATCCCCGCACAGAACGAGGATTTCGCACGTCTCTCCAAAATCCGCGCTGAGAAAGAGGCTGCTTGGAAAGATGTAGCTGAACTGCCGGAAGGCGAAACCCGCCCCTGCACCTGCAAAGTGCTGCGCGTGATCAAAGCTCGCAACCGCGACCGCAACAGCGACAGCCCGAGACGTGTGGTTGGCCTGTCTGTTCTGGTTGAAGGCGTTGAAGGCTTCATGCCCGCATCCCATGTTGAACTGCGTCACATTGATGACTTCACTCCTTACGTAGGCAAAGAGCTGGAAGCAGAAGTTATTGAAGTGAATGTTGATAAAAAACGTATCGTTGTTTCCCGCCGCAGCCTGCTGCGCGCCGAGAAAGCAAAGAAACATCAGGAATGGCTGGAGAACCGCGAAGCACGCATCCAGGCACGCCGCGAAGAGCGCGCTGCCAAAGAGGAAGCTGCTTACGCCAAGATCGCTGAAGGCGAGATCTACGAAGGCGAAGTTAAGAAAGTTGCTGATTTCGGCCTGTTCGTAGAAGTTGTTGACGGCCTGGTAGGCCTGGTTCACACCAGCGAGCTGTCTTACGACCGCGGTGTTAAACCGGCTGACGTTGCCACCGAAGGCGACATGGTGAAAGTATTCGTGAAGAAGATCGACAAGGACGCACGCCGTGTATCCCTGAGCATCAAAGCCACCCAGGAAGATCCCTGGCTGGCAGCTGCCAAAGACTTCGAGGAAGGCGACGTTGTTGAAGGCGTTGTAAACCGCTTCCTGCCCTTTGGCGCTCTGGTTAAACTGAACGACCGCGTAGAAGGCATGATCCATGTTTCCGAGATCGCTGAGGAGCATGTTGACAAACCGGAAGACGTTCTGGAAATCGGTCAGACTGTAAAACCGATGATCATCCGTGTGGACCGCCCGCACAGAAAAATCGGCCTGTCCCTGACCCGCGCGAAGAAAAACCAGGAGAAAGCAACCATCAACGCTTACATGGATAACGGCGCTGAGGAATTCTCCAACAACGCTCTGGCAGACCAGCTGGAAAGCCTGAAGAAATAATCCAACTCTTATGAAAGGGGGACGGTTCGCCGCCCTCCTTTTTTCTCATTGTAGGGGAAATTCACCGAGGAGGAGAAAATCATGCAACGGGAAAAAAGAAAGCTGGACCATATCCGTTTCGCCCTGGAACTGGGGGACGGAGCCGTGACCACCGGCCTGGAGGATGTCCGGCTGCTCCATAACTGCCTGACGGCGGTGGACCCGGACAAGGTGGAACTGTCCACCCGGATCGGGGAAGTGGCCCTGGAGCGGCCTCTCTTCATCGACGCCATCACCGGCGGTACCCCGGGGGTCCGTGAGGTGAACCGGCAGCTGGCCCGGATCGCCAGAGAGCTGCACCTGGCCATGGCGGTGGGGTCCCAGTACGGCACCGTCCATGGCGGCGGTGACACGGACAGCTACCGGGTGGTGCGGGAGGAGTATCCCGACGGCACCTTCTTCGCCAATGTCAGCGCCCTGGCCACCCCCGGGGAGGCCATGAAGGCGGTGGACATGATCGGCGCGGCGGCCCTGGAGATCCACCTGAACGTGGCCCAGGAACTGCTCATGCCGGAAGGGGACCGGGAGTTCTCCATCCTGGGGGACAACCTGCGTCGCCTCCAGGAGGCTCTGGACATCCCCATGATCGTCAAGGAGACCGGCTGCGGCATCGGACCGGAGCAGATCCGGACACTGAAAGAATGGGGCTTCACCTGCTTTGACGTGGCGGGAGCCGGCGGCACCAGTTTCGCCGCTATCGAGGCCTGCCGGAGCGGCTGCCGCCGCCAGATGAAGTTCGGCGGCTGGGGCATCCCCACAGCCTGGTGCCTGGCCGCGGCGGCGCCGGAGCTGGATCCGGGGGACACCCTGGTGGCTTCCGGCGGTATCCGCAGCGGCATGGACCTGGCGAAGAGCATCGCCCTGGGAGCGGACACGGCAGGAGTCAGCGGCAATGTGCTGGCCCTTCTGCGGCGGGAAGGCGCGGATAGTGCCGTACGCGTCCTGGAGGAGATGCTGGACGACCTCCGGGATATCATGGTGCTCACCGGGAGCGCCACCATCCGGGACCTGCAGCAGGTGCCGGTGGTATATCTGGGAGAGATGCTGGACTTCATGGGGAGCCGGCAGCTGAATACACAGAGGAAGAGGAGTTCTGACATTGAATAATTTCAGTTTGCCTTTATTTATGCAGGTGAAGTCCGATGCGGTGGCTTCCCTGGGAAACAATCTGCGTTACTATCTGCCGAAAGAGGCGGACAGCAAGGTGCTGATCCTCACCACGGAGGGGCTGCTCCAGCGGCTGGACTCCAAGGTGCGGACGCTGCTGTCCCAGCTGAAGGACTACCAGGTGCTGACGGTGGAGAAGAGCTCCTTCGACTTCGCCGTGAAAGTGGCGAAGAAAGTCAGCATGGAGGGGATCCGCATCATCCTGGGCTTCGGTGGCGGCACGGCGCTGGACACGGCGAAATATGCGGCCTTCGTGGCCAACGTGACCTACATCGCCATCCCCACGGCCCTGAGCAACGACGGTGTGTGCTCTCCGGTCTCCGTGCTTTTCGCGGAGGGGGGACGGAAGCACTCCTTCCGGTCCAAGACCCCGGACGGACTGCTCATCGACACCGACATCATCATCAAGTCCCCCCGTCTGCTGATGCAGGCCGGGGTGGGGGACATCATCAGCAACTACACCGCGCTGTACGACTGGAACCTGGACTGCGAGAAGAACGGCGGCCATGCGGATGACTTCGCCTACATGCTGTCTGAGCGCGCCCTGAACGCGCTGCTGTACAGCCAGGTGAAGAGTTTCGACAGCCCCGAGGGCATCAAGATGCTGGCCCAGTCCCTGGTGTTCGGCGGCCTGGCCATGCAGATCGCGGGGAACTCCCGCCCCTGCAGCGGTTCCGATCATCTGTTCTGCCACGCCCTGGACGAGCTCTATGACCACGGACTGCCCCACGGCATCGTGGTGGGCATGGGCACCATCGGCGCAGCCTGGCTCCAGAACAGGGACTACCAGACCCTGGTGGACTTTCTCAAGGCCTATGACATCGATATCAACCCGGCACGCCGCGGCGTCACCGAGGAGATGTTCGTGAAGGCCTGGCTGATGGCTCCGGAAGTGCGGAAAGACAGATACACGGTGCTGAACACGCTGGACATGGACCCGGAGAAGTTCCGGGAGCTGTACCGGCTGATGTGCACCTTCTGATAGAAAGACCCATAGGAATACAGACGCGCTGCGGCGCGACGGAAAGGATGCGACATATGGAAGCGAAAAACACATGGCATGACTATACCAAGACCCAGCTGAAAGCCTGCGAGGAGTTCTCCAAGGGCTACATCGATTTTCTCAGCGAGGGTAAGACCGAGCGCGAGTGCGTGGACCTGATGCTGGCCGACATGAAGAAGGCCGGCTACAAGGACCTGGACGAATGCGTGAAGAAGGGCACCCCCCTGAAGAAGGGCGACAAGGTGTACCGGGTGAACATGGGCAAATCCGTGATCATGTTCAATATCGGCGAGGAGAGCCTGGAGAACGGCATGAACATTCTGGGCGCCCATATCGACTCCCCCCGTATGGACGTGAAATCCAACCCTCTCTATGAGGACGGCGGTTTCGCCTATCTGGACACCCATTACTACGGCGGCATCAAGAAATACCAGTGGGTGACCATCCCCCTGGCGATCCACGGCGTGGTGGTGAAGAAAGA
Source organism: uncultured Negativicutes bacterium (assembly GCA_937926555.1). GTDB lineage: Bacteria > Bacillota > Negativicutes > Acidaminococcales > Acidaminococcaceae > Succiniclasticum. Next base: position 8,264 of record CALAZX010000110.1, read on the forward strand.
CGGCGGCCTCGTGAAGATCGCGGTAGGCGAGAGGCCGGAGGACCCGGTATTCTTCGTCTCCGACCTGCTGATCCATCTGGCCGCCGAGCAGCTGACCAAGAAAGCCGCCACGGTGATCGAGGGCGAGGCCCTGGACGTGATCATCGGCAACCGCCCTCTCTCCCTGGGTAAAGGCAAGAAAGGGGAGAAAGAGGAGAAATCCGCCGGCAAGGACGCCGTGAAGAAAGGCGTGCTGGCCATCCTGAAGGAGCAGTACGGCATGGAGGAGGAGGATTTCCTCTCCGCCGAGCTGGAAGTCGTTCCCGCAGGCCGTGCCAGAGAGGCCGGCTTCGACCGCAGCATGATCCTCTCCTACGGGCAGGATGACCGTGTCTGCGCGTACGGCTCCTTCCGGGCCATGCTGGAGGTCAAGGACGTGAAACGCACCTCCTGCTGCATCCTGGTGGACAAAGAGGAGATCGGCAGCGTGGGCGCCACCGGCATGGAATCCATGTTCTTCGAGAACACCGTGGCCGAAGTGCTGGCCCTGTGCGGCCTGGAGAGCGGCCTGTCCCTGCGCCGCTGCCTGGCTGCCTGCACCATGCTGTCCTCCGACGTGAGCAGCGGTTTCGACCCGCTGTACGCCCAAAGCTTCGACAAGAAGAACGTGGCCTACCTGGGCTGCGGCATGGTCCTGAACAAGTTCACCGGCGCCCGGGGCAAATCCGGCTCCAACGACGCCAACGCCGAGTATATCGGCCACCTGCGCCAGATCTTCGCCAAGGAGAAAGTGAACTTCCAGATGTCCGAACTGGGCAAAGTGGACCTGGGTGGCGGCGGCACCATCGCCTTCATCATGGCCAAGTACGGCATGAATGTCATCGACAGCGGTGTGGCCGTGATGAACATGCACGCTCCCTGGGAAGCAACCAGCAAGGTGGACGTGTACGAGACCGCCAGAGGCTATGCCGCCTTCCTGCGTCATGCGGAGCGGATCTGACCTGACGGTGGAGGAAGTGCTGACGGATCGCCGGCATACTGGCAGCTGAGCCCGCAGAAGATACGCCGGGCTCGGGATTCCCTCAGAATAGCCGGTTTCGGCAATATGGCGGATATCTACCCTGCGGACCGGCATCTCACACAGCCTGAAAACGCACAGAACGCCCGTAGAGGCGTTTAAGCAAAGAAAGAGAGACCCTTCCTGTTGCAGAAGGGTCGCTTTCTTGTTATGTGGCGGAGATAAGGGGTCGCAGTATCATATCCGCCAAGGGTTGAAAGGAGGTTATGAATATACCGGGAGACATCCTGTCAGGGCAGGACATCCCCGGAGTTCATCAGGGGTTTATCAGAAGCTGAAGCGTACGCCCGCATTCCATACCCAGTTCTGGCTGAAGTCGCCGCCGGAGGTTTTCTCCAGGTCCAGATACAGGTCGCTGTTGGCACCGGTCTGATAGGTGGCGCCCAGGCCATACTGGAACCAGGTGTCGCGGAAGTCGCTGTCGGCGCCTACGGTCTGGCCGCTGTAGGTGAATTTGTCATCGTAGCTGCCGCCGAACTCGTGGAGCACGTTGGCTTTCACATAGGCGGTGCCGCGGTCACTCAGCTTAGTGCCCAGGTTGAAGCCCAGACGGCCGATCACGGAGTTGATGGAGCTGTTGTCCACCGCGATGCCGTTGCTGGTGCGGTAGGAGTTGCCGTTCAGATGGCCGGCGGTCAGCTGTACCTGGGGCTCGATGAAGAATTTATCCTCCAAATCGAAGCGTCTGCCGTACTCGGCGCTGATGGAGTAGCCGGTGTTGCGGCCGTCAGCGGTGAAGGCGTTGCCGTCCTTGTCCACGGCTTTCACGTCGTTCTTCAGGCGCTGGAAGCGTGCAACCAGATCCAGGTAGCCGCCGTTCTCATAGAGGTCGGTGCTGTACAGCGCGATGCCCCGGTTCTTGTTCTTGTCGGTGCCGAAGGTGTAGTCGGTGTCGCCGTTGTCCCAGAACACGGATGCGCCTACATAGCGGGTCAGGCCGGGATGGTTGGCTGCCTGGTAGTCGTAACCCAGTTCGTAACGGGTGGTCTTGTTGCTGTAACGGAAGGGGCCGTCATGTCTGTAGGTGCCGTGTTTGGCGCGGAACCAGGTGCCCTGTTCCTGCTCGCCGTCGCGGCGGAGCTCGCCCATGCGCTGCAGCAGCTTGTCGTCAGCCAGCTGGCTGCGCCAGGTGCCGTAGGTCAGCGCCCGGGAGGAGATGATGGTGTTTATCACGGTGGTGGGGCGGTCCAGGGGATCGGCCTGCTCGATCTTCTTCAGATACCAGTCGGTGTCGAAGCGGCCTTCCGGAATGCTGGTGCCGGCCACGTCGTCAGCTTTCTTGTCCAGCACGAAGTGGTTCCATACCAGGGTGCCTTCCGCGTCCTTGGCGGTGAAGGTGCCGTTGTTGTTCTTCACACGGGCCAGGATGGTGCCCTCGGCGGCGGAGACGTCGCCTTCGGAAGCCAGTTTCAGACCGATCTCATGGGTGCCGGTGAAGTCGCCGGACACATAGACCTGGTCGCTGTTCTCGGTGTTCTTGGTGGGATCCAGGTCCAGGCGCACGATGCCCTTGTCGCCTTTCAGGTCCTTAACATGGACAACCTGATAGCCCACGCCGTTGCCCTGTGCGTTGTTCTGGTCAGCCACTTCCTCGGCCATGGGCTGGGTCATGTCCAGCACGGCGCCGTTGTCCAGGGACAGGGTGGTGGCGTCGGACACGTCGGTCACTTTCCAGGCGGCGCCGTCTTTCAGCGCCAGGTTCAGGGTGCCGGTGGTGCCGGTGTCGAAATAGAGGCCGCTCTGGGCCGCGCCGGTGAGGTCGTTGCCCTCGCCGGACAGGCTGATGTCGGCCTGGGACTCGTTGAAGGCATGGATGTTGCCCTTGATGGAGGAGCCTGCCGTATCCAGATTCAGGCTCACTTTGCCGTCCATGGTGGTGTTGATGTCGCCTACAACCTCCACTTTATGGCCGCCGTCCTTGTTGACGGTCAGAGAGGTGTTCTTGCCGTCCACCAGGATGGCGCCTGCCAGGTCGGAAGTCGCGCTGGTGTTGTAAAGGGGCGCTTTCTGGGAGACGATGCGCACGTCGCCGCCTTCCACCGTGGCGGTGGAGGTGCCGAATTTCTGGTTGGGATTATGGTTGTCCTTCTGGACGCTGCGTACATAGAGACCATGGGTGCTGCCTTCCGTATCCAGGCCCTTGTTGAACTTGGCCGTGGTGGTGCCGCCATTGTCGGAGGCCACTTCCACGCCATAGCCTGCGGCGGGGGAGGTGCCTTCCGCTTTCGCGGTGACTTTGCCGTCGGCGGTGAAGTTGATGGTGCCGCCCTGGGCCTGCAGACTGAGACCGTTGGCCTCGTTGGGGGCGGTGGCTTTCACCGTCAGGTCTTTCTTGAAGGTGACGTTGGTCACGCCGCTGTTGATGGATCTGACCACGATGGCGGTCTGCTCGGTGCTTCCGTCAGGGGCGGCGGTGGGGGAGTCGCCGTCAGGCAGTGCATCCGCCTTCACGGAGATGTCCACATTGCCGTTGAAAACCAGGTTGGTGGTGCTGTTGTCCGCTTTGATCTGCTGGATGACAGCTTTTTCCATAATGGCGTCTTTGAGGACTTTGCCTAATTTTATGGCATCTTCGTTCTTATAGTATGTCGTCAGCTGGTCCAACAATGTCTGTGTGTCGACAGAAGGAGCGAAATTCTTGAACGCATCGCGGAATTCTGGGCTGATAGCGAAGTCCCAGCCTACTTTTTGGTCGGATAACAGGTTTCCGTCCTCCATCAGATATTCGTGCATCAGTCCATTGGCCGCCGGGTCTCCGGGATTATCCGATTGGGCAACGATTTTCTCGCCGGTGGCGATATTCATGCCATAGGCCTCGGTCTTGTTGGAGCTGGCGTCGATCTTCAGGTCACCGTCCACGGTCAGGTTGCCGGTACTGTCCTTGCTCACGGTGCTCCAGATGCCGAAGGCGTTGGGGTAACCTTTCTCTTTCTCCGGTTTTGTGTTCACGGTCTCTTTCAGGGTCATGTCCACATTCTTGAAGTCGGCGGTATAGGTGCTCTTGTCCTGTGCGTTGAAGTATAGGCCGACAGCGTTCACGTCGGTTTTGGCCACATCCAGTTTCAGGTCGTTGCCCTGGCTGTGGGTGGCGTCCTTCTTGCCCTCGGTGCCGTCCAGGACGATCTCAAATGTCTGGTCGCTGGTGGTGGGGGCGGAAGCCTCGGAAGCGTAAACCGCGGTACCTGCGTTGAGCATGACGAAGAAGCTGGCGAGAATCGCCATTTTCTTGGAATTGGAAAAAGCTGTCGAGTTTTTCATGAAAATCATTCCTCCTTTGTTGTCTTTGACTCGTCGGTCGACTTGCGGGCCAGAAAAGACAGTTGAAAAAATCTCTAACATATTTATTACATATGAATATCTGCTGATTTACAATATTTCGGAAAACAATCTCTCAAAGACAAAGAAAGAGAGTTGCATAAAAAAGCGAAATATCGGTGGAGTGAGCAGTACCCGATCACGGGATGTTTCGACCACAGGATAGATATTTTGCAGGGATGGCGGAAAAAGAATCCCTTTATTTTGACAGAAGTCCGTGAGTCGCATATACAATCAGGTAGCGTGTAAAACAGATATCATATAGAACTAAT
>CALAZX010000111.1 GCA_937926555.1 uncultured Negativicutes bacterium
AATGGTCAGGTCCTCCTCCACCTGCACAATTTTCTGAGAGAGCTCCTGAGCCGTGATGGCGGAGAGAGCGGACTTATGCTGGCCTTTTACGGAGTAGCATTCACCGGCAATCACTCTGGTATCCTGACTGTTTGCTGCGGAATCAGCAGAACAGCTGGTGCCACTGAAGACAGAAGCGGTGAAACCGCCTGCCATACCATTCATGGTGGCGTCAAACCCGCGGCTGGTCTTCTCCTCAGGTTTGTCTGAGACGGCGCCAGTCTCTTTCGGAGAGACGAGACCGTAGGCCACCTCCTGTTTGGGCCGTTTGGTGCAGTTGATGGAGAACAGGGTGCTGTAGGGGGATTTTGAACGTTCGTCGATATACAGGTTGTTTTCGACACGGTATGGGAAGTTCTGACCGATATTGACGCCGACAATGAAGGCATCTTTGAAGATGCGGTTTGCCTGGCTGTCGCTCAGGAACTTTCCGCCGGCCGCCCAGTTCAGCAGTTTTGAGCCGTTACCGCCCACATAGCAGTCCGGCAGATGACGATATTTCGAGGAATCCCCGGATTTATCATAGTTGCCGGTTACCCGCAGGTCGCCTACCATCATGCCGGAATAGCAGAAGATGCCGGACAGGGAGAAGGTGATATTGCGGAGCAGCAGTTTGATCATATCAGAGGATTTCACGGCGTACAGCTGGGAGAAAATAGACTCCTCATAGTATTTGAGGAAGGCCTCCAGCAGAATGTTGAAGGTGATTTTATCATTGTTTTCAGCAGCTTCCTGCATTTTGTCCAGGTGTTGGTTCATGCCGGAGTTGTCGGAACCGTGGAATTCTTTCAGAAGATCGGGGTGTTTGAACAGCTGCTCGTTGATAATGTTTTTGCCGGCAAAACGCAAGGAGGCCTGGGCGCGGATATCGTCAGTGCTATTGTTGGAGCCCTGCCATACTGCGATGTCGGTGGACCCGCCGCCGATGTCAAGGCAGACGATACCGTTATTGATGGCTGCACCAATCGAAGAAGGATCGGCGAAGTAACGGGCCATCGCGATACTTTCGCTGTTGGAAACCGCGGATTCGCTGATCTTGGGATAGATATCCTTGAACAGGTCAATCAGCAGAGCCCAGGTCTCCTTCAGGCTGGTCTGCTGGTTGTCGGTGAAGGAGGTGGGATAGGAGTAGAACCATTCAATATCCGTCACTTCCTGGGAAAGCGCTTCGGCCATGCACTGCATGCCCAGTTCCATCAGGAAGCTCTGGCGGTTCTGCTTGCCGTTGGGGTCGCCGAAATCCCACTTCATCTCATCGGTCTGTAAAGATTTCACCATGGAGATATCATTCAGGATGCTGTCTTTGGAATCCTGGTAATAGATGTTTCCCTGGAAAAGCGGAAGGGGTTTGGAAGTGTCGATATCCATCGCACCGACATGATGGTGGAAGATGGTTCTGATAGATGTGGCCGGATCCGCAGGTTGCTCGGACATGGCGATGAAGTTCTGCCGCCCGATTTCCTGGCAAATAGCTTTCATAGATTCCTGGC
>CALAZX010000112.1 GCA_937926555.1 uncultured Negativicutes bacterium
ACCTGCATAATATCCCCTTACAGGAAAAAGCAGGGGCGGCCGGACCGCCCGCTGCGACTTCCATTTCTTGTTTCTTTTTCTCTATTTCCGCTTGATTTCCAAGCATCCCTGCAGAGTCTCCGCCCATGTTGCGTCAGACTCTCCGTATAGGATTATGTTCCTGTTTCCCGTCTCAGGACTGGTAGCCTCCGGGATGCTTCTGATGCCATTTCCAGCCGGAGGCGATAACCTCCTCGGTGCTGCTGTGCCGGGGCTTCCACCCCAGCTCCTCGCGGATTTTCTCCGAGGATGCGATGAGCACCGCCGGATCGCCGGCACGGCGCTCCTCCTCCGCTACGGTGAAGTCCTTCTCCGTGACTTTCTTCGCGGTGTCGATAATCTCCCGCACACTGAAGCCCTTCTCGGACCCCAGGTTGAAAGCCCGGCTCTCCCCGCCTGCCAGCAGATAGTCCAGCGCCAGCACATGGGCGGTGGCCAGGTCACGCACATGGACATAGTCCCGGACGCAGGTGCCGTCCTCCGTGGGGTAGTCCGTGCCGAAGATGGCCACTTTGTCCCGTACGCCCTGGGCGGTCTTCAGCACCAGGGGGATCAGATGGGACTCCGGATTGTGGTCCTCTCCGATGGAACCGTCCTCAGCGGCGCCTGCGGCGTTGAAGTAGCGCAGTGCCACATAGGTCATGCCGTAGGCCTTGGAGAAGTCCGCCAGCATGGCCTCGATCATCTTCTTGGTGCGGCCGTAGACATTGGTGGGCTCCAAGGGCATATCCTCTGTGATGGGTGTCTTCGCCGGCTCACCGTATACCGCCGCCGTGGAGGAAAACACCAGATGATCCACCCCCGCCTCTTTCATGGCGGTAATGAGATGGAGCGTCCCTTCCACATTGTTGAAATAGTATTTGCCCGGGTCCGTCATGGACTCGCCCACCAGGCTGGAGGCTGCGAAGTGCACCACCGCGTCGATCTCGTACTGGGCGAAGATGTGGGTCAGGAACCGCACATCGTGGATATCCCCGGTGATCAGCTGCACGTTGGCAGGCACCGCCTCCTCATGGCCTGTGGAAAGATTGTCGTAGACAATGGGAGTGTATTTGCTGTTTCTCTGCAGTTCCCGTACAAAGTGGGAACCGATATAGCCGGCACCGCCGGTGACCAGAATGTTCATGATTATTTCCTCGAATCTCTAATTGCTTCTTGAATCTTATATCGTTATCTCAGCGCGTTCAGCCCTTACGGGGCTTTACGCTGTTTTTGCGTTTTCAGCAGTGTTACGCTTCCGGCTCTTTTGAGCTTCCGCTATTCTCTATGCGTTCAGTTCTCTTCCGCCACTACTTTCTTCAGGTATGCCAGGAACCGGTCCCGCAGTTCGGGACGGCGCAGCGCGTATTCCACCGTGGCTTCCAGGAAGCCCTGCTTGTCGCCCACGTCGTAGCGTCTGCCTTCGAAGTTGTAGGCGTACATGGGCTGGATTTTCGCCAGGGTACGCAAGGCGTCGGTGAGCTGGATCTCGTTGCCACGTCCCGGCGGGGTCTCCTCCAGGATACCGAACACTTCCGGGGTGATCACGTAACGGCCCAGCACCGCCATATTGGAGGGAGCCTCCTCGATGGAGGGCTTCTCCACCATGTCCGCCACGGCGAAGGTCCGGGGCTCTTTGGTGGCCCGTGCCGCCACGATGCCGTAGGAGGACACTTTCTCCCGGGGCACTTCCTGGACGCCCAGCACAGAGGCGCCGGTCTCCTCGTACACATCCATCAGCTGGCGCAGGGCCGGCTTCTCGTCATTGTACACCACATCGTCGCCCAGCAGCACGGCGAAAGGCTCGTTGCCGATGAACTGCTTGGCGCAGAGGATGGCGTGGCCCAGTCCCTTGGGCTCCTTCTGGCGGATATAGTGGATGCGGATGTCGGAGATCTCCTGGACCTGCTTCAGCAGCTCCTCCTGTTTCTTCTCCTCCAGGGACAGCTCCAGCTCCACGCTCCGGTCGAAATGGTCCTCGATGGCCCGCTTGCTGCGGCCCGTGATGATGAGGATGTCCTCGATGCCGGAGGCCAGGGCCTCCTCCACGATGTACTGGATAGTAGGTTTGTCAACGATAGGCAGCATCTCCTTGGGAGTGGCCTTGGTGGCGGGAAGGAACCGGGTACCCAGTCCTGCCGCCGGAATCACCGCGCGGGTGATTTTCTTGTATTTGATAGTCATGCAGGTTCACCACCGATTAATCTCAATAATTCCGCTGTCTTCTCAGCCAGCAGCTTTCTGTCTCCACGCGCTTCCACATTGAGACGGATCACAGGCTCCGTGTTGGACGCCCGCAGGTTGAAACGCCAGTCCCGGTATTCCACGCTGAGTCCGTCCATATGGTCGATATCCCCGTCCTTGAAGGCTTCCTCCAGGATTGTGAAGATCTTCTCCGGATCCTCCACCTTGCGGTTGATCTCGCCGCTGCAGGGGAACGCCGCCTCCATGGCCTCCACCAGGTCGGACATCTTCCCGCCCCGCTGGCAGAGCAGCTCCGTCACCATGAGCCAGGTGATCATGCCGCTGTCACAGAAGGAGAAATCCCGGAAATAGTGGTGGGAGCTCATCTCACCGCCGTAGATCACGTCGTTCTCACGCATGCACTGCTTCATGAACGCATGGCCGCTGCGGCATTTCACGGGGATGCCGCCGTACTTGCGGACAATCGCCTCCGTGTTCCATACCAGCCGGGGATCGTACATGATCTTGCTGCCCCGGTGCTTCTGGAGGAAGGCCGCCGCCAGCAGTCCCACAATATAGTAGCCCTCGATGAAACGGCCCTTCTCATCGCAGAAGAAGCAGCGGTCGAAATCGCCGTCCCAGGCGATGCCCAGGTCCGCGCCGCTTTCCAAAACCGCGTCGCTGGTCACCTGGCGGTTCCCCTCCAGCATGGGGTTGGGCACCCCGTTGGGGAAGGTTCCGTCAGGCTTGTAATTGATTTTCACCAGTTCGAAGGGCAGCAGCTTCTCCAGACTGTCCAGCACCGCGCCGGCGCCGCCGTTGCCCGGATTCACCACGATTTTCATGGGTTTCAGGCTGTCCTTGTCTATATAGGTGAGCAGATGCTCCACATAGGCCGCCATGATGTCCTGTTTCACACGGATGCCGCGGGCCTTTCCCGCTACCGCATGATGGGGGAACTCGTCCCCTTCCACCATCTGCCGGATCTCCTCCAGCCCGGTGGTGGAGCTGACCGGTCTTGCATCCCGGCGCACCAGTTTCATGCCGTTGTAGCCCGCCGGGTTATGGCTGGCGGTGACCATGATGCCGCCGTCGGTCTTCAGCTGGGCCGTGGCGAAATAGATCATCTCCGTCCCGCACTGCCCGATATCGATCACATTGGCGCCGCCGTCCCGCAGGCCGTCACTCAGCGCATCTACCAGCTCGGGGCCCGTGAGGCGGATATCATGCCCCACCACCACGGTCTCCGCACCGAACAGCGCCACGAAGACCCGTCCGATCCGGTAGGCCAGTTCCGGGTTCACTTCTTCCGGAACCATGCCGCGGATGTCATAGGCTTTGAACGCTTTTGTATTCAACATACCTTCTCTTCCTTTCCTGCCGCCCACCGGCGGCTTCCGGTGACAGAGGGAGTCGTCTCCGCCGGGCTGACCGTATCCCGGTCACGCCCCGGCGGATTTTATTCCCGTCCGTCCCGCAAAAAATATATTCTTGTATATATTTCGCCCGGAGCAATGAAAAATCCTGCTTTTTACCAGTTTTTTACCTGTTTTTCCGCTTTTTCCGCACAAAGAAAAATCCCCGGGAGGAGAATGCCCCGCATCCCTTCCTCTCAGGGACTTTCGTTTATGCGTCCTCACTGCCGCGGTCTGTCGCCGCGGCGATTTTTCAGGCTTCCTCCGCCGGAAACCTCACAGGTGCCTCAGATGTCGTAATTCCGCTCCGCCAGGATCCGTTCCCCCTCCTCACCCAGATACCAGCGTATCACCGTGAAGAAGTTGGGGTAGGCTCCGTCCTCGTCGGGAACCAGCAGGCCTTCCGCCAGCATGGAGAGGATCTCCTCCATCTCCAGTCCATGGCGGATGCCCTCCTCCACCTGGTCCTCCAGCACCTCCACCGCCGCTTTCCGCAGCCGCATGAGCCTGGGGGCATTGAGGTTCAGCTCCCGCAAAGTGTTCCGTGCTTTCTTACGCAGCCGTTCCGGACAGGTCTCCTTGTCCACGAACATCTCCCCGGTGAAGGAGTCGTACTTGAAAAGACGGATCTCCGCCGGGATATGAAGCGGGTTCAGTATCTTATGGGTGATGGCTTTGCCGCCTTTGGGCACATCACAGCTCCGGTCCCACTTCTTGGCGGAGTAGCGGATGTTGGCCTCCGCAACATGGGGCTGGCTGCCGCCGTGGCAGACTCCCAGCATGTTCCGCCAGTCCAGGTGGTAGTTGTGGCTCTCCATGTCCGTCTCAGACTTGGGAAAGAAATGCTCCACCCGGAAATCGTCCACCTGGTCCTCCTCCTCCGCCAGCTTGATGCTGATCTCGCAGTAGGCGCAGAGGCCGTGCTGGTCCTTCAGCAGCTGCTCCTTCACCTGCCGGTAGCCTTTCCGGTCCCGGTGGTGGAACTGGCCCCAGGTATCACAGGGGTTCCGCTTGGCGTAGCTGTAGAGCCGAGAGGGCACCCAGCGGTCTTTCCTCACCTTTTTCATTTTTTCTTCCTCCGGTAGCTCTTAATCCGGATGTCCATGTCAGCCCGGAGCAGAGCCGGCTCCCTTCCTCTGGACCAGTCATCCAGTTTCTTGCGCAGTTCCAGGGCCTCAGGGGTGTCCCACTGGTCCTTGCTCACCAGGGTCAGGTACCGCTGCAGGTCCTGGACGATGGGCAGCCGCACCGGACGGGTCTCCACGTTCTGGATGTCCTTCAGCAGCTGGCTGCTCTCGGCGCCCAGGGAGAAGGCGGGCTCCTCGATCTCCACCAGGTCATCGTCCCAGTGGAGGATGCGGATGGCCTCGGCGGGCACGCTGGTCAGTACCTGGGGGCTGTGGGTGGTCATGATGAACTGCACCATGGGGAAGGCGGTGGTCAGGTCGTGGACCACGGTCTGCTGCCAGGAGGGATGCAGGTGCATGTCCACCTCGTCGATGAGGACCACGCCCGGGGTCTTCTGGGCCACGTCCTCGCCCAGGTCCGGGTTCAGACGGGCCATGCGGTAGGCGATGTCCGCCGCCATGCTGATGACACTGCGGGCGCCGTCGCTAAGGGCCTCCAGGGGCAGTTCGCCCTTCTTGGGATGGGAAATCAGCAGGTTCTGGGCAGCGAAGCTGTACTTCAGGTCGTCCCAGCCCATGCTGCGGATACAGCGGATCACCGCGTTGGTGACGGCCTTGAGGATCATCCGGTAGGGGTTCTTCTCCGTCAGCTGCTTCTCCGCGATGACACGGTCATATTCCAGAGCGCTCATGGTGGCGTAGCGGAACCACTGGCCGAAGGTGTTGTAGGAGCCGGAGGGTTCCAGACATTCCACATAGCCGCTGGTCCGGGACAGGTCGATCTTCTTGTCCGTGGCCAGCAGGGAGCTGTCGTTCCACATGCGGCTGGTGCCGTAATAACCCAGCACCGGCAGCACCAGCTTGGCGTCGTCCGCCTCGTTCAGGGCCTTGGCCAGCTTCTCCCCGTACTCGGACACCACTTTCGCGTCGGCGGAGGTGGTCCGTCCGTGGAGGCTCTTCATCTCCCGTTTCCAGATGATGTTCTCCCCTTCCGCCGTCTCCACCTCGGTCTCCACCACGATGGGCAGCAGGTATTTCATCCGCTGGATCCGCAGGGCGTCCGCATCGGTATTGCTCTCCAGCACCATGCGCACGTCGTTCTCCTGGAAGTTGCGGGCCTTGATGCCCGGGAACGCGGTGAGATAAGGCGCCAGCGCGATGGCCAGTCCGTCCAGGATGGCCGTCTTGCCCCGTCCGTTCTCCGCCACGATCACCGTCAGATTCTTGCCGAATTCCATGGAGAAATCCGTATAGCATCTGAAGTTCTGCAGATGGATCTTTGAAATATGCATATGCCTTCTCCCTTCCTCCTATAAAGAAACCGGGCAGGAGAAATCCCACCCGGCCTTGTACGTCCTTATTTTCCGATATTGATTGTCAAGCTGGACCGGCTGGGTTCCAGAACCATCAGATCCGTCAGGGTGAACTTCCCCCCGTTGTCGCGGAACGCCGCGATGATCTGCATCTGCCCCGCCCGTTCGAACTTGGCTTTATAGCGCAGCAGGGAACCGCCCTCCAGTTTCTGGTAGGCGATGAAATCCTTCTGCTGCAGTCTGCCGATGGACTTGTCCATGCTGGCGAACATGTCTTTATAATCCTTCTCCGTGAAATCCCTCCGCATCTCCGGGTCCAGGTAGGAGGCGATGGAGCCGTAGGATTTCCCGGCCATGAAGGTGTCCACCACCTTCTGCTGGTAATCCAGGTCCTTGCCGTCACTGGCGGAACACAGGCAGGAGATACAGAGAAGCAGAACTGTCAGGATAGATAACAGTGTTTTTCTCATACGACAGCCTCCGATTCTCTCACTTGGATGAATCTGAATCAGTACGGAATCACAGTCCCTCTTTGATGCGGTCCATGGCTTCGATGGTGGCCTCGCGGCTGCCGAATGCGGTCAGACGGAAGTAGCCCTCGCCCATGGTGCCGAAACCTGCGCCGGGAGTGCCCACAATGGCCAGCTTCTCCAGCAGGTAGTCGAAGAACTCCCAGGATTTCATGCCGTTGGGGCACTGCATCCAGATGTAGGGGGAGTTGTCGCCGCCGTAGAACTTGATGCCCTTCTCTTTCAGAGCCTCCGCCATGATGCGGGCGTTCTCCTTGTAGTAGGCCAGGTTCTCGCGGCACTGTTTCTGTCCTTCCGGAGAGAATACAGCCTCGGCGCCGCGCTGCACGATGTAGGGGACACCGTTGAACTTGGTGGTCTGACGGCGCAGCCACATCTTGTTCAGGGACATCTCCCGGCCGTCAGCGGTCTTGCGCACCAGCGCCTTGGGCACTACGGTGTAGCCGCAGCGGGTACCGGTGAAGCCGGCGGTCTTGGAGAAGGAGCACAGCTCGATGGCGCACTCTTTGGCGCCTTCCACCGTGAAGATGCTCCGGGGAATCTCCGGATCGTCGATGAAGGCCTCATAAGCGGCATCGTAGAGAATCACCGCGTCGTTCTTCCGGGCATAGTCCACCCAGATTTTCAGCTGCTCCTTGGAGTAGGATGCGCCGGTGGGGTTGTTGGGAGAGCAGAGGTAAATCACGTCCGCTTTCACGCCTTCCTCCGGCATGGGCAGGAAACCGTTCTCCGGTTTGCCGTACATGAAGACAACCTTGCGGCCCCGCATGATGTTGGTGTCCAGATAAACCGGGTATACCGGGTCGGGAACCAGGATCACGTTGGCGTCGCTGAAGATGTCGGTGATATTGCCGCAGTCGCTCTTGGCGCCGTCGCTGACAAAGATCTCGTCAGAGTCCAGCTCCACGCCGAAGCTCTTGTAATAGTCCACCAGAGCCTTGTGCAGGAAGTCATAGCCCTGCTCGGGACCGTAACCCCGGAAGGTCTCTTTGTCGCCCATCTCGGCCACGGCTTTGGTCATGGCTTCCACCACGGCCGGAGCCAGGGGCAGGGTCACGTCGCCGATGCCCATTTTGATGATTTTCTTCTCCGGATGCTGCTTGGAAAACTCCGCTACTTTCTGCGCAATCTGGGAAAACAGATAGCTGTCTTTCAGGTTGCAGTAATTCTCGTTTACAAATGCCATAAGTGTAAAATCCCCCAAATCAGATAAAATAAATTTTTTGCGTTCTCTCCCTCAGGATGTGCCGCCCTCTCAGGCTTTCTTCACGATCTCCTCGGGAATGTCGATGGTGCCGGTGAACACTTCCACAGCAGGGCCCTGCAGGTATACATGCCCGTCCTTGCCGTAAGTGACTTTCAGGGTGCCGCCTTTGGCGATGACCGTCAGCGGTTCGCCCATCTTGCCGGCTTTCTTCAGTTTCATGCAGGCCACGGTCAGCGCGCAGGCGCCGGTGCCGCAGGCCCAGGTCTCGCCGCTTCCCCGCTCCCATACGCGGAACTTCACGGTATTGTCGTCAATCACCTGGACAAACTCGGTGTTGACGCCTTCCGGGAACAGCTTGTGGTGCTCGAACTCAGGTCCCAGTTTGGGCAGGTCCAGGCTGTCCACATCTTTCACGAAGGTGACGAAGTGAGGATTTCCCATGGATACGGCGGTGCCGTTGTAGAAAATCTTCTCCTTGTAGGTGTCGGGGTCGATGCCGTCGATGGTGGTCTCCCGCAGAACCAGGGACTGGTCCACAAAGATATAGTGGTCGGTGATCATGGGGATCATCCGGGGCCGCAGCTCCGGCTCGCCCATATCCACCCGGGCCTCGGTGACTTTGCCGTCCACCACGGTCAGATCCAGTGTCTTGATGCCGGCCAGGGTCTCCACGCTCACCTGTTTCTTATCGGTGAGGCCGTGGTCATAGACGAACTTGCCCACGCAGCGGATGCCGTTGCCGCACATCTTGCCCTCGGAACCGTCGGCGTTGAACATTCTCATCTTGAAATCCGCCTTCTCGGACGGGCAGATGAGGATCAGGCCGTCACTGCCGATACCGAAATGATACTGGCTCACGTACTTGGAAACTTCCTCGGGATTAGGTAACTCCTGTTCCATACAGTTGACATAGACATAGTCATTGCCACATCCATGCATCTTAGAAAAATTAATTAACATGGCACTTCTCCTCTATATTCATATTTCCTTGCAGTTGCCTTGGTGTGAGAGTGGGATAAGGAAAAGTCCTATCTTCACATTACTGTCGCGCTTTCGGGACCTGCTGGCACCGGCAGCACAGTATCGCCGGCGGACACCCTTGGAAAGCAAATATGTCCACCTCTGTCGCATTACTATAATTATACCTTGTTTATGGATATACAGTCAAGGAAGGGACTGTGACACTATCATGACATCCGTGAGGACTGTCATGCCTTTTCTGACGGGCAGTGAGACGGTCTGGAGAAATATGTCCGGAACCCCTGCACAGCCCTCGCCAAAAGCGCCGCAGAGACGGTGGAGAATCGCTAAGTGTTGCGCCGAAAACAGCCGGTGGCATGGAAGAAACGGCCGGACTCCGCCGGAGAAGTGCCGCTCCACCGTCCGGAAACTGTTTTCACGCATAAAAAAAGAACGCTCACTCAGAGCGTTCTTTCATCTAACCGG
>CALAZX010000113.1 GCA_937926555.1 uncultured Negativicutes bacterium
ATGCGGTGCGGTAGTGCCAGGCGGGCGGCGGTCTTCAGGTCCTCCGTCTCCACCACGGTGCGGCCCTCGAATGCGGCCAGGGTCATGGCGGTCTTGATGACGGTGATGTCGGAACGGTGTCCGTCCACACCCAGTTCAATGGCCAGCTCGGCCACCTTCTCCAGGATCTCCTCGCCCACAGTCACTTCCGGCAGCAGTCTGCCGGCGGCCATGATCTTGTCGGCCAGAGCTTTCTGCTCCTCCTGCCAGGCGGCGATGAAGCCGTCGGAATCGGCTTCGAAAGCCAGACGGCGTTTGATGACCTCCACCCGCTTCTCCGGATCGTGCTCACCGGTGACGGTGACAGACAGTGCGAAACGGTCCAGCAGCTGGGGGCGGATATCGCCCTCCTCCGGGTTCATGGTGCCCACCAGCACGAAGCGTGCGGGGTGGGAATAGGAGACGCCCTCGCGCTCCACAGTGTTCACACCCATGGCGGCGGCGTCCAGCAGCACGTCCACCACATGGTCATCCAGCAGGTTGATCTCATCCACATAGAGGATGTTCCGGTTGGCCTGGGCCAGCAGGCCGGGCTCGAATTTCTTCCTGCCGTTCTTGATGGCATATTCCACGTCCAGGGTACCTACCACGCGGTCCTCGGTGGCGCTGACCGGCAGCTCCACCACCCGCATCTTCATGGTCTCCTGGGCGAGCTTTTCGTTGTTGGCGACTTTCTCCGCGCACTCGTCGCAGTAGAAGTTCGTGTTCTCAGGGTCACAGTGGAAGCGGCAGCCCTGCACCGTGTGCATGGCCGGCAGCAGGTCCGCCAGTGCGCGGACCGCCGTGGATTTCGCAGTTCCCTTCTCCCCTTTGATCAGTACACCGCCCAGTGCCGGGTTGATCACATTCAGCACCAGGGACAGTTTCATGTCCTCCTGTCCTACTATCGCGGTGAAAGGATAGACTCCTTTACGTTTCATCTCTTATGTCCCCCATTACGTTTTATGGTGCGCATCCCTGCCAGCAGGGTGCTCCGCCTTTTCGCGGTGTTCTCGCGGCGGTGCGGCTCCGGCGTTTCCGGCAAAGCCCGCACCTCCGTTCCGGCCTGTGGCCGTCAGTCTCTCCGGCCTGGAGCCGGCAGCATTTCCGGCATCAGCCGGGATATTCCTTGTTCCCCGCAGGCTCAGTAGCCCAGGAACTCCTTCTGTGTGGTGATGTCTTTGGCCAGCTTGCCGAAATCATCGTAGAACAGCTCATATACCAGGTATTTGGCGCCCAGCATGTTCACAATCTTCTTCACGGAAGGATCCGTGAAGGGACGGTGCTGGTCCATAGCGCAGATATGCGCCAGCCGCCCCGCCTCGTCCAGCCCTTCAGGAAGCTCCTTGGGAGCTTTCTCCAGGTATTCACCCGGCAGCGAGCAGCTCAGATGGATGCCCTTGATGTAACGGGTCAGGGACCCCAGGTTCTTGATGGTGTCACAGATAAACTCGATGGCCTCCTTC
>CALAZX010000114.1 GCA_937926555.1 uncultured Negativicutes bacterium
TCCGGACAACAGACAGATCAGAAAAGAGAGGAATGTCATGAAGTTTTCAATTCAGGCGCCCTTCCAGCCGGCCGGCGACCAGCCACAGGCTATCGAGAAACTGGCGGAAGGCGTGGAGAAAGGGATGAAGGCCCAGGTGCTGCTGGGTGCCACCGGTACCGGCAAGACCTTCACGGTGGCCCAGGTGATCGACAAGGTGCAGAAGCCCACGCTGGTCATCGCCCATAACAAGACGCTGGCGGCACAGCTGGCCAGCGAGCTGAAAGCATTCTTCCCGGACAATGCGGTGGAGTATTTCGTCTCCTACTACGACTATTACCAGCCGGAAGCGTATATCCCCCAGACAGACACATACATCGAGAAAGACTCGTCCATCAACGACGAGATCGATAAACTGCGGCATAGCGCCACCAGCGCCCTTTTCGAACGGAAAGACGTAATCGTGGTGGCCTCCGTCAGCTGCATCTACGGCCTGGGCGGACCGGCGGACTACTACGATTCCGTGGTGTCCCTCCGTGTGGGCCAGATCATCGACCGCAACGAGATCCTGCGGAAACTGGTGGAGAACCAGTACACCCGTAACGACATCGACTTCAAGCGCGGCACCTTCCGTGTCCGGGGTGATGTGATCGAGGTCATCCCCGCCAGCTACGGGGAGAAGGCCGTGCGCATCGAAATGTTCGACGACGAGGTGGAGCAGCTGGTGGAGGTGGATGTCCTCACCGGCGAGGTGGTGGGGAAACGGACCCATGTGGCCATCTTCCCCGCGTCCCACTATGTGACGGGCAAGGAGAACATGGAGCGCGCCATGAAGGATATCCGCCAGGAGCTGAAGGAGCGGCTGGCGGAGCTGAAGTCCCAGGGCAAGCTGCTGGAGGCGCAGCGCCTGGAGCAGCGGACCAACTACGACCTGGAGATGATGGAGGAGATGGGCTACTGCAGCGGCATCGAGAACTACTCCCGCCACATCGACGGCCGTAAGGCCGGGGACCCTCCCTTCACACTGGTGAACTACTTCCCGGAGGATTTCCTCCTGGTGGTGGACGAGTCCCATGTGACCATCCCCCAGCTGCGGGCCATGTACGCCGGGGACCGTTCCCGGAAGCGCATGCTGGTTGATTACGGGTTCCGTCTGCCCTCCGCGGTGGACAACCGGCCGCTGAACTTCGACGAGTTCCACAGCCAGATCAACCAGGCCATCTATATCTCCGCCACGCCGGCCCAGTACGAGCTGGACGAGGCGGACCAGGTGGTGGAGCAGATCATCCGCCCCACCGGCCTGCTGGATCCCCGGATCGAGATCCGTCCCATCAAGGGGCAGATCGACGACCTGATGGGGGAGATCAAGAAGACCACCGCCGCCGGGGAGCGAACCCTGGTGACCACGCTGACCAAGCGGATGGCGGAGGACCTGACGGATTACCTGAAACAGAACGATATCAAGGTGCGGTATCTCCATTCGGACATCGCCACCATC
Source organism: uncultured Negativicutes bacterium (assembly GCA_937926555.1). Classification (GTDB taxonomy): domain Bacteria; phylum Bacillota; class Negativicutes; order Acidaminococcales; family Acidaminococcaceae; genus Succiniclasticum. Next base: position 1,478 of record CALAZX010000114.1, read on the forward strand.
GAGCGGGCGCAGATCATCGACGGTCTCCGCGCCGGCGAGTTCGATGTGCTGGTGGGCATCAACCTGCTCCGTGAGGGGCTGGACCTGCCGGAGGTATCCTGCATCGCCATCCTGGACGCGGACAAGGAGGGTTTCCTCCGCAGCGACACCGCCATGATCCAGACCATCGGCCGCGCCGCCCGTAACGAGCACGGGCACGTGGTGATGTACGCCGACCGGCTGACGGATTCCATGAAGCGGGCCATCGACGAGACCAACCGCCGCCGCGAGATCCAGGAGCAGTTCAACAAGGAGCACGGCATCACCCCGAAGACGGTGTACAAGGAGCAGCGGAACCTGATCAAGCTCACCAAGGTGGAGGAGGACATGGACACCGCCGCGGCTTTTGACCCCAAGGCGCTGAAGAAGAGTTCCGCCACGGCCCTGCGGAAGCTGGCCAAGACGCTGGAGAGCAAGATGGCCCAGGCCGCCAAGGACCTGGACTTCGAGGCCGCCGCGGAGCTGCGTGACCGTCTTATCGTGGTGAAAGGCCAGCTGGGCGAGAAACTGCAGCCCAAAGCGAAGAAGAAGAAAATATTCTAAGGAGTTCAATATATGCAAGACAAGATGATTATCAAAGGCGCCCGTCAGCACAACCTGAAGGACATCTCCCTGGAGATCCCCCGGGACAAGCTGGTGGTGATCACGGGACTTTCCGGCAGCGGCAAGTCGTCCCTGGCGTTTGATACCATTTACGCCGAAGGACAGCGGCGCTACGTGGAAAGCCTGTCCGCCTACGCCCGGCAGTTCCTGGGACAGATGGACAAGCCGGACGTGGACTATATCGAGGGGCTGAGCCCCGCCATCTCCATCGACCAGAAGACGGCGGGCCGGAATCCCCGCTCCACCGTGGGCACGGTGACGGAGATCTACGACTATCTCCGTCTGCTCTTCGCCCGCCTGGGAACGCCCCACTGCCCGGAATGCGGCCGTGTCATCGAGCGGCAGACCGTGCAGCAGATTGTGGACCAGGTGCTGGAGATGGAAGCCGGCACCAAGTTCATGGTGATGGCGCCCCTGGTCTACGGACGGAAAGGGGAGCACAAGGATATCTTCGAGAACATGCGGAAGGCTGGTTACGTCCGTATGCTGGTGGACGGCGAGGTCCGCACCCTGGACGAGGATATCGAGCTGGACAAGAACAAGAAGCACAAACTGTCGGTGGTCATCGACCGCATGTCCGTCCGGGAAGGCATCGGACAGCGGCTGGCCGACTCCGTGGAGACGGCGCTGAAACTGGCGGACGGCATCATGGAGGTGGCCGTCATCGGCGGCGAGACCAAGATCTACAGCGAGAAGTTCGCCTGCCCCGACTGCGGCATCAGCCTGCCGGAGATCGAGCCCCGGCTCTTCTCCTTCAACGCGCCCTACGGCGCCTGCCCGGTCTGCGACGGCCTGGGCATCAAACGGGAATACGACTGGGACCTGATTCTGCCTGACACCTCGAAACCCTTCGCGGAAGGGGCCATCGCGGCCATCAGCAGCAATCCGGCCTCCTACCATATGCGGCAGATCGCCGCGGTGCTGGAGCATTACGGCTACAGCCTGGACAACTGCTGGAAAGACCTGAAGCCCTCCGTGCGGGATGTGCTGAAGAACGGCAGCGGCACTCAGAAGTTCAAGTTCATGTATGAGAACATGCGGGGGGAGAACCTGGAGCACAACACCGCCTGGGAAGGCGTCATGCCCCTCCTGAGACGGCGGTACAAGGAGGCCTTCAGCGACGCCATGCGGGAGGACCTGGAGACCTTCATGAGCGGCAGCTTCTGCACTGCCTGCCACGGCGCCCGGCTGAAGCCGGAGGTGCTGTCCATCCTGGTGGGCGGCAAGAACATCGCCGAGGTGACGGAGATGACCATCCGCGACGTGCTGCCTTTTTTCGACAGCCTGGAGCTGACGGAACGGCAGCAGCTGATCGGCCATCAGGTGCTGAAGGAGATCAAGGCCCGGCTCCAGTTCCTCAACGATGTGGGACTGGACTACCTGACCCTGTCCCGGGCGGCGGCCACGCTGTCCGGCGGCGAGGCCCAGCGCATCCGGCTGGCCACCCAGATCGGCAGCGGCCTGGTAGGCGTCCTCTACATCCTGGACGAGCCCAGCATCGGCCTGCACCAGCGGGACAACGGTCGGCTGCTGCAGACTTTCTACCATCTCCGGGACCTGGGCAACAGCGTCCTGGTGGTGGAGCATGACGAGGAGACCATGCTGGCGGCGGACCAGATCATCGACATCGGCCCCGGCGCCGGCGAGCACGGCGGGCAGATTGTGGCCCAGGGCACGGCGAAACAGGTGATGAAGGTGAAGAACTCCGTCACCGGCCAGTACCTCAGCGGCAAGAAATTCATCCCCGTGCCGAAGAACCGCCGGAAAGCGGACGACCGTTTCATCGAGATCGTGGGGGCCAAGGGCAACAACCTGCAGAATGTCAGCGTGAAGATCCCCATGGGCCTCTTCACCGTGGTCACCGGCGTCAGCGGCAGCGGCAAGTCCACCCTGATCAACGACATCCTCTTCAATGCGCTGGCGGCCAGACTCCACGGAGCCCGGCTGCGGCCGCTGGAGCACAAGAAGATCAAGGGGCTGGAGCATATCGACAAGATTATCGACATCGACCAGTCCCCCATCGGGCGGACGCCCCGCTCCAACCCGGCCACCTATACCGGTGTCTTCAACTACATCCGCGCCCTCTTCGCCTCCACCAACGAGGCCAAGATGCGTGGCTACAAGCAGGGCCGCTTCAGCTTCAACGTGAAGGGCGGCCGCTGCGAGGCCTGCCGGGGCGACGGCATGAACAAGATCGAGATGAACTTCCTGCCGGATGTCTATGTCCCCTGCGAGGTATGCCATGGGGCGCGGTACAACCGGGATACCCTGGAAGTGCGCTATAAAGGCAAGAATATCGCCCAGGTGCTGGACATGACGGTCAGCGAGGCGGTGGAGTTCTTCCAGAACCAGACCACCATCGCCTCCAAGCTCCAGGTGCTGGAGGATGTTGGCCTAGGCTACATCCATCTGGGCCAGGCGGCCACCACCCTGTCCGGCGGCGAGGCCCAGCGTATCAAGCTGGCCTCCGAGCTGTCCAGACGGAGCACCGGCCGGACCATGTACATCCTGGACGAGCCCACCACCGGCCTGCACACCGCCGACGTCCACAGACTGCTGGAAGTGCTCCAGCGCCTGGTGGACAGCGGCAACACCGTGGTTGTCATCGAGCACAACCTGGACGTGATCAAGACCGCGGACTGGCTCATCGACCTGGGACCGGAAGGCGGCGACCGGGGCGGCACCATCGTGGGCACCGGCACCCCGGAGGAGCTGGCGGAGAACCCCGCCTCCTACACCGGCCAGTATCTGAAGAAGATTCTGGAGGACGCCGCCGCCACGGGCAAGTACGTGTGATGAGAGGGAAGGGGGCAGCGTTCCCGGAGACCATATGGAGGAATCCGGGAACGGGCATTACCCTTCCCATGAGAAGTTTCTGACTGGAATGATGTTACGTGATGAACCATAAAATAGAAGAAGCACTGGCGGTGCTGCCGGAGAAACCGGGCGTCTACCTGATGCACGACATTGACGGCAAGGTCATCTATGTGGGGAAGGCTGTGAACCTGCGGAGCCGGGTCCACAGCTATTTCCGCGCCTCCGGCCGGCACTCCGCCAAGGTCAGGGCCCTGACGGAGAAGGTGGAGGATATCGAGACCATCATGACCGACAGCGAAGTGGAGGCCCTGATCCTCGAGTGCAACCTGATCAAGAAATACCGTCCCCGGTACAATATCATGCTGAAGGACGACAAGACCTACCCCTACCTGAAGGTGACACTGCAGGAGGAGTATCCCCGGATGTACATCACCCGGCGACTGGTCCATGACGGGGCCAAGTACTACGGACCCTATCCGGACGTGGGGGCGCTGAAGTCCACCATCCGTCTGCTGCGGTCCATGTTCCCCATCCGCCACTGCCGCAAGATGAACCAGGAGCGTCCCTGTCTGCAGTACCATATCAAGCGGTGCCTGGCGCCCTGCGCCGGCAAGGTGAGCCGGGCGGAGTACAACCACATGGTGGAGTCCATCTGCCTGGTGCTGGACGGCAAGACCCGGGAGCTGAAACGGAACCTGAAGGAGGCCATGCAGGAGGCGTCGGAGGAGTACGCCTTCGAGCAGGCCGCCCGTTACAGGGACCAGCTGAAGGCCGTGGAGCGGCTGGAGGAGCAGCAGAAAGCCGTCCTGGACGGTGGCGACATGGATATCGTGGGCTACGCGGCCGACGATTTCTTCGTGTGCCTGCAGCTCTTCTTCGTCCGTGGCGGCAAGCTGGTGGGCCGCAAGGACTTCATGCTCACCGCCGAGGGGGACGGGGAGGCGGATGTGATCACCGCTTTCCTTAAACAGTATTACAGCGAGGATGTCTTCCTTCCACGGGAGATCCTCCTCTCCCAGCTGCCTGCGGAAGGCGAGCTGGAGGTGCTGAGCCAGTGGCTGGCGGAGAAGGCCGGCCGCAAGGTGGCGCTGCTCCGTCCCCAGCGGGGCGACAAGTACCGGCTGATGCAGCTGGCCTGCGACAATGCGATGAAACTGATCCAGGAGCGGGAGCGGAAGGGGCAGATGCAGAAGGAGACCGCCGCCGAGGCGGCGGAGGAGCTGCGGCGCATTGTGGGGCTGCCCAATCCCCTGGGACGGATGGACTGCTTCGATATCTCCCACAACCAGGGCAGCGAGACGGTGGCGTCCATGGTGGTGTTCCGCCACGGTTCCCCCAGCAAGAAGGACTACCGCCGCTACAAACTGCTCTCCACCGAGGGAAAGCCGGATGACTTCAAGTCCATGCAGGAAGTGGTGTACCGCCGTTACAAGGACTACGAGGACCTGCCTGACCTGATTATCGTGGACGGCGGCCAGGGACAGCTGAGCTCCTCCCTGAAAGTCATCCGCGGCCTGGGTATCGAGACCCCGGTCATCAGTCTGGCGAAACGGGAGGAGGAGATCTTCCTGGAGGGCCGGAAGGACAGCATCCTCATCGATAAGGAGTCCCCGGCGCTGTTCGTGATCCAGCATATCCGTGACGAGGCCCACCGCTTCGCCATCACTTACCATCGGAAAC
>CALAZX010000115.1 GCA_937926555.1 uncultured Negativicutes bacterium
ACCGCCGGGCACAGGGCAGGAATCCCGCGGCGCGGGCTTGATGAAACGCCGCCACCGGGGCAGGTCCCGCAGCGGGGGCGCACGGCACCGGGCACAGCGTCAGGCCGGCACCGGTCATAACGGAAAGGAGACTTATCGTGTCTTTATTCATCTGCATCGATATCGGCGGCACCGCCGTGAAATATGGCGTGGCAGACAGCCACGGAACACTGCTGAAAGAGGGCAGCCGCCCCTCCGGCATCACGGAGAGCAGCGTGGAGGGACTGCTTGACACCCTCCGGAACATCATCCGGGAATGCCGCGGGGAATATCCCCACGTGAAGGGAGTGGCCATGGACACCGCCGGCATCGTGGACCCGGAGCGGGGCGTGATCCTCTCCGAGGCACGGAACTTCCCCGGCTACACCGGCACCGATCTGGTACAACTGGTGGCGGAGGAGTGCGGACTTCCCTGCACCGTGGAGAACGACGTGAACTGCGCCGCCCTGGGCGAGTACTGGCTGGGCGGCGGCAAAGGGACCTCCCCCCTGGTCTGCCTCACTGTGGGCACCGGCATCGGCGGCGCCATCCTCTGGCATGGACGGCTGCTCCACGGAGCTACCTGCTCCGCCGGCGAGGTGGGCTACATGCGCATCCCCGGCACCGGGGAGGACTGGGAGGCGGCGGCTTCCGTCACCTGGCTCTGCGGCCGGGTCCGGGAACTGAACCTGCTGCCCCCGGAGAAAGTGGACGGACGGGTCATCCTGGAACTGGCGGAAAACGGGACCCGGGAGGTTCGGGAACTGCTGGAGCTCTTCACCCGGCGCCTGGCCCTGGGCATCGTCAACCTCTGCGCCGTGCTGAACCCTGAGACCGTCCTGCTGGGCGGCGGCATCATGGCCCGGGAGGACTATTTCGGCCCCCTGCTGCGCCGGGAGCTGGAGAAGGAGCTCCCCTCCTTCCTCAAAGACACCCGCATCGCCTTCGCCAGACTGGGCAACAGGGCCGGCATGCTTGGCGCCCTGCGGAACTTCCTGGACCGTCATCCGGAACTGGATGACGGGAACGGCAGCAACTGATTTCCATCCAACAACACAAAGAGGAGTGACCATCATGGTCACTCCTCTTTTCTCATGGGCGGAACACCGCTCCATGTCTGTTCTTTTATCGTATACCGCTTGAATCAGGCCTACCATTATCGCCGATAAGGTCTGCATGTCCTCAGCGCTCCTGGCCGCATATCAGCAGGGAGTCACGCATGGCCGCCTGCCGGCACGCCGACAGGAACAGCCTCCACATGCTCCTGGGTTCCCAGGA
>CALAZX010000116.1 GCA_937926555.1 uncultured Negativicutes bacterium
CTTCCGTATTTGTATCTGTATATTATACTTTTATATTGTACATAAGGACATTTTCACTTCTTCGTGTTTTTAAAACACACTTGTCCTTTTCCAGTGTAAGTAAAAATACCCATAACCGGATGGTCATGGGTATTCTGTAACTTATTTTATTTTTTCCGTATGGGCGGGCTCTCCTTGTCGGAGATGACCGTCATACATGGAGTTTCTTCGGTTTCCGGTCCTTCTTCACCGGTGCGGCGGGTTTCGTCTCCTGACCCCGCAGCAGCTCGCAGATACGCTCCAGGTCCTCCGGGGAGTAGAAGTCGATCTCGATCCGGCCCACGTTGTCGTTCTTGCGGCTGATCCGCACTTTGGTCCCCAGATAGGAGATCAGCGCATCCTCGAACCGGCTGTAGTGGACATCCGGTTCCGGCGTGTCTTTCCGGCGGTCCTTGCCGCTGTCATCCTTCTTCTTATGGTCCTCCTGCTTCCCTGAGGGATCCTCACCGGGGGCGGCGGGGATTTCCGGCGTGATCACCGGCACTTCCCGGAGGGCCACTTTGCCGTCCACCACTTCCAGGGAACCGCCGTCTTTCAGGGTCTTCACCACCGTCTCCACGGTACGGGCGCTCCAGTCGTTCTCCACCACGGCTTCCGCCACCTGTTTCTGCTGTGCCTTGTCGGTGAGGGCCAGCACCGGACGCATCTGTCCGGCGGTGACTTTCTCCCGGGCCACCAGTTTCTGCAGGTCGGAGGGCAGGTTCAGCATCCGCAGCAGGTTGGCCACGGCGGCGCGGCTGCGGCCCAGCTTCTTCGCCACCTTGTCCTGGGTGTAGCCGCAGCTGTCCATCAGATCGCGGATGGCTTTGGCCTCGTCGATGGGGTTCAGGTCATGGCGCTGGATGTTCTCCACCAGGGCCAGTTCCCGCATCTCCCGCTCGTCATACTCACGGACCAGCACGGGCACCGTCTTCAGTTTCGCCTGTTTCGCCGCCCGGAGCCGGCGCTCGCCGGCCACCAGCTCGTAGTTCAGGCCTTTCTTCCGCACAATCAGGGGCTGGATGATGCCATGCTCTCTGATGGAATCCGCCAGCTCCGTCAGCCGCTCCTTGCTGAACACTTTACGGGGCTGCCAGGGGTTGGGGGTGATGCTCCCCACGGGGACCTCGATGGCCCCCTTCCCGCCGTCGTTGTCCGGCAGCGCTTCCTCATACTGGGTGCTGCTGGAGGAGAGAAGATCGCTCAGCCCTTTTCCCAGACCTCGTTTACTCATCTCCCACTACCTCCTTGGCCAGCTCCTGGTACAGCTCCGCCCCTTTGGAACGGGGATCGTAGACTATGATGGGCTGCCCGTGGCTGGGCGCCTCGCTGAGCCGCACGTTCCGGGTGATGATGGTGCTGTACATCTTCGCCTCGAAGAACTTCTTCACTTCGGACACCACATCCTCCGCCAGATTGGTGCGGGCGTCGAACATGGTCATGACCACGCCTTCCAGCTTCAGGGCGGGGTTCAGGTTCCGCTGCACCAGCTGGATGGTGTTCATCAGCATGCTGACGCCTTCCAGGGCGTAGTACTCACACTGTACGGGAATCATCACGGAACTGGCCGCGGTGAGGGCGTTGATGGTCAGGACGCCCAGAGAGGGAGGGCAGTCGATAATCACATAGTCGTAATCGTGTTTCACCCGTTCCAGAGCGTTTTTCAGCCGGTTCTCCCGGCTCATCATGTTCACCAGCTCAATCTCGGCGCCGGCCAGATTGATGGTGGCGGGGATGATGGAGAGGTTCTCAAACTCCGTCTCCACGATGGCGTCTCTTGCCGGCACGTCGTTCACCAGCAGGTCGTAGATGCTCTTCTTCACATCACGCTTGTCCAGCCCCAGACCGCTGGTGGCGTTGCCCTGGGGGTCGGAATCCACCAGCAGGACCTTGCGGCCCAGCTGGGCCAGACATGCCGACAGATTCACGGCCGTGGTGGTTTTTCCCACGCCGCCTTTCTGGTTCGCTAACGCAATCACTTTTACCACAATATACCCCTCCCGATTATCCTGATCCGTACTTCAATAGTTATCTACAGACTGTTGATAATTATGCATTTCAGTTATCCCGATTATCCACATCATGGAATCCGGCTTTCTGCGGTCATCCACAAAGTTATCCACAGGACTTATCCACATTGTACACATGTTTATCCACAGAAAAATGTGGATAAGTGGGTAATTCCTGTTGAAAACCTGTGTTTTTTGTGGAAAAGCAGCGAAAACAGCCGCTTTTCCGATTTAATCCGTTAAAACTGCTTCAACGGCGTTTTGCGTTTTTTCACCGCGTTCTCGATGCGCAGGGTGACAATCACGTCGTCCCCCTGGATCTCCTGCTCCATGCTGGCGGCGATGCCGGAGCTTTTCGCCGTGGTCATCACCTGCTTGATGCTGTTCAGGTAGATCCGCACATCGTTGGCGATGATGATACGGGGTTTCTTCTTCTTCAGCTTGCCGCTTTCGGCCAGGAGCTTCTCCACACGGGCCTCGGTCTGACGGACATTGAGTCCCTCTTTCAGCACCTTCTCCAGCACTTCCAGCTGCTGCTTCCCGTCATCCAGTTTCAGCAGCGCTCTGGCGTGGCGCTCGGTGAGCTCCCCTTCCCAGAGGACTTTCCGCACCTCCGGGGAGAGCCGCAGCAGCCGCAGCTTGTTGGCGATGGTGGACTGTTTCTTGCCCACCCGGGCTGCCATGGACTCCTGGGTGAGATGGAAGGTGTTCATCAGTTTCTCGTAGCCTTCCGCCTCCTCCAGGAAATGGAGGTCCCGGCGCTGCAGATTCTCGATCATGGCGATCTCCGCGATCTGCTGGGTGGTGTATTCGCTGATGATCACGGGAACCGTTTCCAGCCCGGCCAGGGTAGAGGCTCTCAGTCTGCGCTCTCCGGCGATGAGGATGTAGTTCCCGTCCTCTCCGGGAGCCACCAGCAAGGGCTGCAGCACGCCGTACTGTCTGATGGAGTCAGACAGCTCCTCCAGCGCCTCCGGCTCAAACTCCTTGCGGGGCTGGTAGGGGTTGGGGATGACCCGGGTCAGGGGAACCTGGACCACTTTCACGTCTGTATTCTTCTGTCCCTGTTCCGCCAGGGTTTCCACATTCAAATCCTTAAATCCGTCGAGCACGTTCATCTTCCTTCCTGCGAGCGGTTTTCATGTATCTTATATTTTACCATAAAACATCTGTTCCTGCATAAAAATAGGATTTCACGCGGTTCAGGAGCCCAGGGGATTCTTGTTGGGCGTACCGGCTTTCCGGGGATAGGCGCCGGGGGTGTCCCTGACCTTCCGGATCCATACCAGGGCCCGTCCGTCGTCCAGTCCCGGCAGTTTCGCCGGCTCCACTTTCACGATGCGTCCGCCCAGGATGGCCAGAGCCTTCTCCGCCTCCTGGATCTCCTCCTGGTAGCGGCTGCCTTTCAAGGCGATGAACATGCCGCCTTTCCTTGCGAAGGGCAGGCAGTACTCCGCCAACACGGAGAGCCGTGCCACCGCCCGGGCGGTGACGATGTCGTACTTGCCCCGGAAGGCCTTGTTCCGTCCGCCCTCCTCGGCCCGCAGATGCTCACAGCGGATGTCCGTGAGGCCCAGCCGTTCAATCACATCCTCCAGGAACCGCAGCCGTTTGGCCAGGGAGTCCAGCAGGACCACCTTCAGGTCCGGGCAGTAGATTTTCAGGGGGATGCCGGGGAATCCGGCGCCGGTGCCCACGTCAATCAGGGTCTTGCCGCTGAACCGGTCCGGGTCGCAGGCCGTGAGGCAGTCGATGAAATGCTTCACCGCCACGTCCTCGGGACTGGTGAGGGCCGTCAGGTTCATCACCTTGTTGGTCTCCACCAGCATATCGTAATAGATGCCGAACTGCTCCAGCTGTTCCGGGGTGAAGGACAGACCCGCCTCTTTCCCCCGTTCCTCCAGGATGGCAAGGCACTGTGCCGCCGCTTCCGTCATGACTCTTCCTCCTCTTTCCGTTTCCGCGCCTCCAGGGCGATCATCAGCACGCCGATGTCCGACGGGGATACGCCGGATATGCGGGACGCCTGGCCCAGGGAGTCGGGTTTCACCTTCTCCAGTTTCTCGATGGCCTCCAGGGACAGCTCCTTGATGGCACGGTAGGCGAAATCCGCCGGGATGCGCTTGTTCTCCAGACGGAGAGCCTTCTCCACCGCCTGGCGCTGCTTCTGGATGTAGCCTTCATATTTAGCCTGTATCTCCACCTGCTCCTCCACCACCGGGGATACCCGGGGCAGGTCGAACATGGCCTGCAGCTTCTCATAGGTCAGGCCGTGCCGGCGCAGGAGTGTCATCATGTTGACGCCCGTCTTCAGGGGCGCGGTGCCGGCTTCCGCCAGCTTCCGGTTCACTTCCTCCGTGGGGGATACCTTGGTCTTCTCCAGGGTGTGGATGAGCCGTTCAATGGCGCTGCGCTTCTCCGTGAAGGCTGACCAGCGGTCATCATTGACCAGTCCCAGCTCCCGGCCTTTCTCCGTCAGGCGCAGGTCGGCGTTGTCCTGCCGCAGCAGCAGCCGGTACTCCGCCCGGGAGGTCATCATCCGGTAGGGCTCGGTGGTCCCCTTGGTCACCAGGTCGTCGATGAGGACGCCGATGTAGGCGTCGCTCCGTCCCAGCACCAGGGCCTCCTGGCCCCGGATCTTGCGGACGGCGTTGATGCCCGCCACCAGACCCTGGGCGGCGGCCTCCTCGTAGCCGCTGGTGCCGTTGGACTGGCCGGCGGAGAAGAGTCCGCTGATATGCTGGTGCTCCAGGGAGGATTTCAGCTGCAGGGGGTCCAGGCAGTCATAGTCGATGGCGTAGCCGGGACGCATCATCTTCACGTTCTCCAGGCCGGGGATGGTCTGCATGAACTGGATCTGGACATGGGCCGGCAGGGAGGAGGACATGCCCTGGACATACATCTCCGCCGTGTTGCGGCCTTCCGGCTCGATGAAGAGCTGGTGGCGGTCCTTGTCCTTGAAACGGATCAGCTTGGACTCGATGGAGGGGCAGTATCTCGGACCCACCCCTTCCACCAGGCCGTTGAACATGCCGGAGAGCTTCAGGTTCTCCCTGATGATCTCGTGGGTCCGGGGATTGGTGTAGGTCAGCCAGCAGGGCACCTGGTCACGCTCGGTCACCGGGCTCATATAGGAGAAGTTCCGCAGCTGGGGGTCGCCCTCCTGGATCTGCATCTTGCTGAAATCCAGGCTGCGGCGGTCCACACGGGCCGGGGTGCCGGTCTTGAAGCGCATCAGTTCCACGCCGCACTCCAGCAGGGAGCCGGAGAGCTTGTTGGCGCTGCGCAGCCCGTTGGGACCGGAGGAGTAGCTGAAATCGCCGTAGACGATCTGGCCCCGGAGATAGGTGCCGGTGGCCAGGATCACGCAGCTGGCCTCGTAGACCTCGCCGGTCTCGGCCTCCACGCCCACCACCTGGTCATTGCGCACCAGGAGCTTGTCGATCATCACCTGCATCACGTCCAGGTTCTCCTGGCTCTCCACCACCTGCTTCATCAGCACGTGGTACAGGGGCTTGTCCTCCTGGGCACGGAGGGAATGGACCGCATAGCCCTTCCCCGTGTTCAGCATCCGCATCTGGATGCAGGCCAGGTCGGCGCTGAGACCCATCTGGCCTCCCAGCGCGTCAATCTCCGCCACCAGCTGCCCCTTGGCGCTTCCTCCGATGGAGGGGTTGCAGGGCATCAGGGCGATATTGTCCAGGGACAGGGTGGCCAGCAGCGTCTTGCAGCCAAGACGCGCGGAAGCCAGTGCGGCCTCCACGCCGGCGTGACCCGCCCCCACTACTACTACATCATAAGAACCTGCTATAATCACCGTTCTAACCTCTTTTTACACTTATCCGCGCCGCCTCCGGGGAGACGGCCTGTTTTATTTCAATCTATCATGCTTTTCCGCATGTTTTCTTTCATTTTCTTCTTTTACCGCATCTTTCCACTTACTTGCCGATGCAGAACCGGGCGAAGATGTCGTTGAGGATCTCGTCCCGCACCGTCTCGCCGGTGATCTCCCCCATCAGGGTGAGAGCCCGGTCCACGTCGATGGTGAGGCAGTCGTAGGGGAGATGCCCCACGGCGCCGTCCCGTGCCTCCTCCAGGCTTTCAGCCGCCTGGCGCAGCAGCTCAATCTGCCGCTCGTTCTGCAGGTAGGCGCCGTCGTTCAGGGCGCCATCCTGGCCGTAGACGTATTCACGGAGCCAGTCGGAGAGTTTCTCCATACCCTGTCCGGTGCGGGCGGACACCTCCATGACCCGGTCGGCGCCGAAACGCCGTTCCAGCTCGCGGACCGTGCCGCCGGACTCCAGGTCCGCCTTGTTCACCACGTAGAGGGCGTTCTTCCCCTCCACGGAGGCCAGGATCCGCTCGTCGTCCTCCGTCAGCGCCTGGGCGCCGTCCAGCACCACCAGCACCAGCTCGGCGTCGGCCAGCAGCTTGCGGCTGCGCTCCACGCCCATCTTCTCCACGAAGTCCTCCGTCTCCCGGATGCCCGCCGTGTCGGCCAGCAGCAGGGGAACCCCGCCGATGACCAGCTGCTCCTCGATGACGTCACGGGTGGTGCCGGCGTATTCCGACACCAGGGCCCGCTCCTCCCGGAGGAGTTTATTCAGCAGGCTGGACTTGCCCACGTTGGGCCGTCCGGCAATCACCGTCCGAAGCCCCTCTTTCAGGATCCGGCCCGTATGGGCGCCGGCCAGGAGCTTCTCCGTGGCCTCCAGGGCCTTGCCGATGGCGCCGCTGACCTCGCTGTAGGTCACGTCTTCGATATCCTCCTCGGGATAGTCGATCACCGCCTCCAGATGGACGATCACGTCCTTCAGGGACTGGCGGATGGCCTTCAGATCGCGGGAGAGACCGCCCTCCTGCTGGCGCACCGCCAGTTTCAGGGCCGCCTCGCTGTGGGAGTTGATGATGTCCATGACGGACTCCGCCTGGACCAGGTCGATTCTTCCGTTGAGGAAAGCCCGCTTGGTGAACTCCCCGGGCTCCGCCGCCCGGGCGCCGTTCTGCCAGGTGAGGGCCAGAATCTTCCGGAGGCTCTGCACGCCGCCGTGGCACTGGATCTCCACCACGTCCTCCGCGGTGTAGGAGCGGGGGCCTTTCATGTAGACCGCCATCACCTCGTCCACTTCCTCCCCCTCCCCGTCCAGCACATGGCCGTAGACCAGGGTATGGGAGGGATAGGACTCCAGGCTTCTGCCGGAGGCGGCCCTGAACAGCCGCTCCCCGATGGCCAGCGCTTCCGGACCGCTGAGCCGGACGATGCCCACGGCACCGCTTCCCAGGGCGGTGATCACCGCGCTGATTGTCTCTTCCTGTATCATATGCGTCCCCCTTCTCCGTCACTTATCCAAGCGCGCCCCTCAGGCGCGTTCTCCTCTGTTTCCTTTATTTTATCGCGCACCGGTCGGCACGCTTCCACCGGTTTTCAGCCGTACCTTCCCGGTCAGGCTGTCATCCGTTTCTTTCTATTATAAACGGTACTGCGTTTTTAAGCAGTAAAATATTGAAAAAAACCCGGTAGCACGAAGGTACCGGGTTTGAAAACGTCGTTATCTTATTTTTTTAACTGTATCACTACTTTGCGGAAAGGATCGCTGCCTTCGCTGAGAGTGGTGATCTGGGAATCGTTTTGCAAAGCGGTATGGATTATTTTTCTTTCATGAGGATTCATGGGTTCCAGAACCACCCGCTCGCCGTTTCTCTTCACTTTCTCCGCCAGGCGTTTTGCCAGACGGGTCAGGGTCACGGCGCGACGTTCCCTGTAATTCTCCACATCGATGACGATGCGGGTATGGGTTTCAGACTCCTTGTTGGCGCTGAGGTTGGTCAGGTACTGGAGCGCGTCCAGGGTCTGGCCGTGTTTGCCGATGAGGATGCCCATGTTCTCGCCGTGGAGCTTCAGCACCACGCATTCGTCCTCTTTGTTGACGAATTTCTCCATGACAACTTTCATTTTCATGGCTTCGAACACTTTCGCCAGGAAGGCTTTGGCAGTCTTCACGGCCTCCTCGTCCACCACAAACTCCGCCGGAGCGGCTTTGGGCTCGGCTTTGGGGGCAGGAGCCTCCTCTTCCTTCGCCGGGGCGGTGGCCTCATGGATCTTGGCCTTCACAGCCTCGTTGAACTCCTTGCCGGTCTCTTTCACTTCCTCAACCTTGCTGCGGATCATGCCGCTGGTGCTGTCCAGGGCTTCCTGCAGTTTCTCCTCCGCTTCCGCGGTGGCGGCTTTCAGATCCTCCAGTTTGGGGGTGACCAGGACTTTGGCGTCCCGGCTGAACAGGCCGAACAGGCCGTTCTTGGGCTCGCTCAGCACTTTCACCTCAACCTGTTCTCTGGTAAGTTTCAGCTCGTCAAGGGCTTTCTTTACGGCGTCATCAACAGTCTTTCCAACTTTTTCCAAAGAGATCATAATATTCGCTCCTAACAAATCAACACGTACTTATCAATGTTTCGGCTGTAAACGATTCATATAAGCCTGCTGTCCAATTTGCATGAGGTTCATGACAATCCAGTAGATAACCAGTCCCGCGGGGAACTGTAAGCTGATATAGCCGATGAACAGGGGCATGAAGTAAAGCATCATCTGTCCCTGCATCATGCCCATGATGCCGCTGCTCTTCTCGCCGGGTTTCTTGGCCGGCATGGTCTGTTTCGTCTGGATGAACGTGGTCAGAGCGGACAGGATGGGAAGGATATACATGGGGTCGGGCATGGCGATGTTCTGCATCCACAGGAAGTTCGCCGGTCCCTCATAATGGAAATCCCGGATGCCGTAGTAGATGCCGAACAGAATGGGCATCTGCACCAGCAGCGGCAGGCAGCCTGCCAGGGGATTCACGTGGTTCTCTTTATACAGATTCGCCAGTTCCTGGTTCATTCTGTTTTTATCGTACTTGAACTTCTCCTGGATCTCCTTCATCTTCGGCTGAATGGCCATCATCGCTTTGGTGGACTCAATCTGCTTCTTGGTCAGGGGGAACAGGATCAGTTTGATAATAATCGTCATCACTACAATTGCCAGGCCGTAGTTGGCAAACCCTGCAACTTCCAGTCCATTGTAGATAATGGTAACGGCTTTCGCTACCAGTTGAGCTAAAAAATCCAAAATATCACTCCTTCGGGAAATAGCAACAGCTCTCTACTTGACAGGGTCATACCCTCCGTCATGCCAGGGATGGCAACGGCATATGCGTTTCAACGCCATCCAGCTCCCCTTCACCACGCCCTTCTTCTGTATGGCCTCGATGGCATACTGGGAGCAGGTGGGATAATACCTGCACATGGGGGGGAACAACGGAGAAATAAAAAGCTGGTAAAAACGTATACCAGCTATCAGAATGCATGAAACTAACCTGCGGCAGTAAAATAAAAGTCTCAATTTCCTCGCCTTTTCTTGCTTACGGTCTGCAGAGCAGATCCGCACGTTTCGCTAAACGCAGGAAAACCCTTTCATAGGTTTTCAGGTCGGCTTGCGCCAGTTTTTTCCGGGCTACCCAGATGATCCGGATGTTCTTTTTCAGTTCGTGTTTGTGCAGCCGAAAGACTTCGCGCATCATGCGTTTCACATGATTGCGAATAACGGCGTTTCCGACTTTCTTACCTACAGCGAAACCTATTCTAGTGTTTTCATTCTCGCCGGGCATTATGTAGAAAACGGAAAGGCCGTCCACTACAGAGTGTCCTTTTTCATACACACCCTGAAACTCTCTCTTCGCTTTGATCTTGTTCGATTTAGGAAAACCGAATTTTTTCATGTCGCATCAGTACTCCTGTCCACATGGAAAAAATAGGCCACTTTCGCGGCCTATTGAAAATTATGCAGACAATTTCTTTCTGCCTTTTAAGCGTCTTCTTTTCAGAACCTGACGTCCGCCCAGGGAAGCCATTCTTTTTCTGAAACCATGAGTTCTTTTTCTTCTCAGATTATTCGGTTGGAATGTGCGTTTCATCGTGCTTACCTCCTTACATTCACTGGTCTTATCAATCTATATGGGTAATTCAATTGATAGCTATGAGGATTATACTAGAAAGCATCCTCTGTGTCAAGGATTTAACAGAATTTTGGCCTATAAATCATACCATTGTACCACTCTGTCCTCCCCGCCGGCTTTCTTCATTAAAGCAATAAGCGCCGGACCCATGAAAAACAACATGAAAAGAATATCACATCCGGAGCCGTTCCGCCAGTCCTTTTTCAGTCCCGGTGAACTTTTATTTATCAACACCTGTGGATAACTTTCCCGAAATATGGTAAAATTAAACGATAACACAAGAAAGGATGCAGCGTATGGCCAGTTATGATTTGACGGACATCTGGAGCCGCTTTCTACAGAAACTCCAGAACTCAACCAGCGAGAAAAACATCAATATGTACATAAAGCAGATCAAGCCCATGGAGATCCAGGGGGACACACTGATCGCCAGTGTGGGGAGCGTGACCCTGAAGACCGCCATCGAGCAGAAGTTCCTGCCCATCATGATCGGTATCCTCACGGAGATCACCGACAACTCCGCTTTCACCATGGAGATCCAGGTGAACCAGGAGAAGAGCGACCAGCCGGAATCGCCCAAGGAGAACTACCAGACCTCCGAGCTGTTCAACGAGGAGACCCTGGCGCGTGAGCCTGCTTTCGAGAGCCATCTGAACCACCAGCAGCGTTTCGACAACTTCGTGGTGGGCAACTCCAACCGGTTCGCCACGGCGGCGGCCCAGGCGGTGGCCAAGGATCCGGGCAATGTCTACAATCCCCTGTTCATCTACGGCAACTCGGGACTGGGCAAGACCCATCTGATGCAGGCCATCGGCAACGCGATCCTGGAGCACACCCCCCAGTCCAAAGTGAAGTATGTCACCAGTGAGAAGTTCACCAACGAGATCATCAACTCCATCCAGAACCATACCGTGAAGGATTTCCAGAACAAGTACCGGACCATCGACTGTCTCATCATCGACGACATCCAGTTCCTGGAGAACAAGGAGCGGACCCAGGAGGAGTTCTTCCATACATTCAACACCCTGAAGGAATCCCATAAGCAGATCGTCATTTCCAGTGACCGCCATCCCCAGGAAATGGACAAACTGGAGGAGCGGCTGCGTTCCCGGTTCGTCAACGGACTGACCGTGGACATCCAGCCTCCCGATCTGGAGACCCGTATCGCCATCCTCCGCAAGAAGGCGGAGACGGAGAACGTGGTCATCCCCAACGATGTGGTGCAGTGCATCGCATCCAGCATCGACAACAATATCCGTACCATTGAAGGCGCGTTCAACCGCATCGTGGCCTATTCGGAACTGATGAATCTCCCCATCGACATGAAGCTGGCCTCCAAAGTGCTGGAGGAGTTCGGCAACATCCAGAAGCAGAATGTCACCGTGGAGAAGATCATGAACTTCATCTGCACCTACTACAATCTGAAGATGGAGGACATCGTCGGCAAGAAGCGGCCCAAGAACATCGCCACCCCGAGACAGATCGGCATGTATCTCTGCCGCAACATGACAGACACATCCCTGCCGAAGATCGGCGACTCCTTCGGCGGCCGGGACCACACCACTGTCATCCACGCCTGCGAGAAGATCGCCAAGATGAGGCTGGAGGACGAGAACTTCGACCGGCTCCTGGAGCAGTTCGACGACCAGATACGGAACAACTGACAGGTGCTGTTCACAAACCTGTGGATAACCTGCTGATAACATGTTGGCAACCGGTCCGGTCCTGTGGAAAGATTTTTCTCCTGTGTATACTGTGGATAAGTATGAACGGGTCATACAGAAACTATCCACATTGTCAACACTTTGATTTTAGCGGCCTGGAGACCATTATCCACAATTTCCACAGCACTTACGACTATGATTACGAATTTAATTAATTAATAACAAAAATAAACATAAAGAAGGGAATGTGTATAAATGAAATTTATTTGCGAAACGTCCGATCTGAACAAAGCAGTTCAATCCGTATTGCCGGCTATTGCTACGAAAGCCAGCACCCCGATTTTTGCAGGTATGCATTTAACCGCCTCCCAGGGCAAACTGAGACTGGAAGGCATGGATATCAATCTGGCGATGAGCTGCACCATTCCGGCCGATGTTGAAGAGGAAGGCGAGATCCTCATCGGAGCAGCCTCTTTCGGCAATCTTGTGAAGAGCATGAACGGCGAGAAGGTGACCGTATCCCGCCTGGACCAGGAGAACCGTGTACATCTCCAGTCCGGCAACGCCGACTACAAGATCCGCCTCATGAATGTGGAGGATTATCCCAAGTTCCCCGAATTCAATCCTGACAAGACCTTCTGTCTGGAGGACGAGGAGATCCGGGAACTGATCAGAAAAACCGTCTTCGCCTGCTCCAACGATGCGGCAAGACCGCTGTTCACCGGCGTTCTCTGCGAGATTCTGAACGGCAAGGTGACTTTCGTGGGAACCAACACCCACCGTCTGGCCATCCGCTCCATGCCCATCGCCGACACCGAGGATATGGAGATCATCATCCCCTCCGGCGTACTGAAGGAGATCAACAAGAACCTGAACAGCAAAGTTCCCCAGACCGTGAAATTCTCCCTGCTGAACAACCAGCTGATGGTGATGATCGACGAGTGGACCGTGGTATCCCGCCTGATCGAAGGCCGTTTCCCGGACTACAAACGTGTCATCCCCGCCGATTTCAAGGTGGAAGTCACCGTGGACACCAAAGGCCTGGCCGGCGCGGTAAGCCGTATGAGCCTGTGCAGCGGCAACGAGAACGACTACAGCGTGGTGAAGATCATCATCACGGAGAACCAGATCAAAGTCATGTCCAGCAGTGAGGACGTGGGCTCCGGCGAGGAGACCATCGAATGCAAGACCAGCGGTGAGGACATCAACGTGGCCTTCAACGCCACCTACATCCTGGACATCATGCAGCATATCGGCACCGACGAGGCCGTGATCAAGCTGAACAACTCCCTCAGCCCGGTATGCATCCGGCCCACCAACGATGAGGACTACACCTACATCGTCACCCCGGTACGCGTGATTTTCTGATATTGACCGTGAAAACCCCGTTTGAATACGGGGTTCTCAGCGTTTTAAAAAAGGAACAGGTATAAAACTATGGAAACAATGAAAATAGCCATCGATACGGAATATATCCCCGCCAACAACCTGCTGAAATACGCCGGCGTGGTGGATACGGGGGGACAGGCCGCCCAGCTGATCGAGGAAGGTCTGGTCTATCTGGACGGGAACCGTATCTCTGAGAAAAGAAAGAAAGTATATCCCGGAAGCCATCTTCAGGTACGGGGACAATGGGATATCGAAGTAACAGCGGAAGATGCGGATTAACAGGCTCCAGGCCGTCAATTTCCGCAACTATCCCTCCGCTTCGCTGAACTTCCAGCAGATGGTCAATGTGTTCTACGGCAAGAACGGACAGGGCAAGACCAATCTGCTGGAAGCCGTTTTCTATGCGGCTTTCGCCATGAGCCACCGTACCAGCAGAGAAGACGAGATGATGCGTTTCGGACAGCAGGGCATGGCGGTGCTGGCCGATTTCGAGCGGGAGGACGGTCCCCATTCCGTGCAGATCAAACGGTATGAGGACAACGGCCGGATGAAGAAAGAGATCCGGATCGACAAGAAGAGGATATCCGCGCGGGAGCACTACGGCTCCCTCAATGTGGTGATGTTCTCCCCGGAGGACCTGCAGATCGTGAAAGGGGAGCCGGCCCTGCGCCGCCGTTTCCTGGATATGGAGATATCCCAGACGGATCCCCTCTATTACGAGCTGCTGCTGAAATACAACCGCAGCCTCCGGCAGCGTAACAAGCTGCTGAAGCTGATCCGGGAGCAGCAGGCCCGGGAACAGGACCTGGCGGTATGGGACCGGGAGATCGCCCGGCTCAACGCGGCCATCCTGGTGAAACGGCTGGACAACCTGGCGAAGCTCCAGCGGATCTCCCGGGAGATCTTCCACGAGCTCTCGGAGCAGAAGGAGGAGCTGGAGCTCCAGTACGAGATGAAAGGGAACAACGGGCAGCTGCTCTACCCCACCGCGGAGGACGGACGGGACTGGGAGGCTTTCTGTCTGGAAAGCCTGGAAGCCCGCCATTTCAAGGACATCATGCAGGGTTCCACGGGGATCGGCATCCACCGGGACGACCTGCGGACATTGATCAACGGCTATGACAGCAAGGCTTTCGGATCACAGGGACAGCAGCGCTGCTGCGCCCTGGCGCTGAAACTCTCCCAGATCACCTATGTGAAGGAGGAGTCCGGGGAGTACCCGGTGCTGCTGCTGGACGATGTGATGAGCGAGCTGGACGCCCACCGGCGCAAGCAGCTGGTGGGATTCATCAACGGCAAGGTCCAGACTTTCATCACCGTCAACGACCGGGAGCTGATCCCCGCTTTCCCGGAAAACCGTTATTTCGAGATCGATGCCGGCGGCATCAAGGAGGTCTGACAGATGGAAGGTGTTGACCGGGCCGTCCGGCGGCTGATCGGCAAGCAGGACAACCAGAACCGCTTCGCCATCTACAAACTGAAGACAGCCTGGCCGGAGATCGTGGGGGCCACCAACGCCCAGCACTGCGGACCGGTGAAGCTGGACCGCAGGGTGCTCTACGTGGAGGTGGACTCCTCCTCCTGGTCCAGCCAGTTCGTGTTCCTGAAGCAGAACTTCATCCAGAAGATCAACGCCTTCCTCTGCTCCGAGTATGTGAAGGACATGAAGTTCTCCCTGGGACGGGGGTTCAAGTACAGGAAATCGCACCATCCCGGCAGGAAGCTTCCCGCCAGGGCGCTGGTTCTGCCTGAGCTCAGTCCGGAGGAGCAGGAGGAGATACGGCGGAACATCTCCTCCATACGGAGCGACATCCTCCGGGAGAAGATTTTCGCCATCGAATGCAAGAAACGGGCCAGGGAGAAGCTCTATGAGGCGGGAAAAATAGCCCGCTGCAAGGTCTGCGGCGCCTATCTGGATCCCGGTGAGAAAGCCTGCGGCATCTGCGCCAGGAAGCGGCGGGAGGAGCAGGAGAAAGCTGTCTCCGTCCTGCTCAGACAAGACCCCTGGCTGTCCTGGAGCGACTTATCAAAAATGGTAAAATGTGATAAAATAATCTTTGACGCTGTGAGGAGCGACCTGTGCGCTTATTACTATGAGCGGGTCCGCCGGGGCTTCGCCGACGAGAGAGAGAAAAACACGGCGGTGCAGCTGAAGACAGGCAAACCGCTCTCGCAGACAGGACCGCAGGAGTATGAGAACGTTCTCGGATTCTTGCAGAAAAGGAAAAAAGACAATGTACGTTCATTTAGGTGAGGGAAAAGTGGTGCCTACGAAGGACATCATCGCCATCTTCTCCCTGAAGGAGGGCGGGGAGATCCCGTCCATCGGCCGTCCCGGAGGGGAAGGGCCCTATGAAACTGTAGATCTGACCGAAGGAAAAGAATGCTGCAGCTGCGTGCTGACAGATTCTTATGTTTATTTGTCCCCTATTTCCGCTGTGACAATCCGCAAAAGAGCAATGGATAATTTTATGTTGAATTTCGGAGGGTAAGATGACCGACACTAGCAAAGAGAGCACCACGGAGAAGATCCGGGTGCAGGAAAAGGCCAAACAGGCCGAGATTACGGAAGAGATCAATGAGGCTACCGTGGTGGCAGGACAATACGGTGCCAGCCAGATCCAGGTGCTGGAAGGGCTGGAAGCTGTACGGAAACGCCCGAGCATGTACATCGGCAGTATCTCCGGACGGGGACTGCACCATCTGGTATCGGAAGTGGTCGATAACAGTATTGACGAGGCGCTGGCAGGGTATTGTGATACCATCCAGGTAGTCATCCACAAAGACAACAGCATCAGTGTGACGGATAACGGCCGCGGTATCCCCGTGGACATGCACAAGACGGGCAAACCCGCGGTGGAGGTCGTAATGACCATCCTCCACGCCGGCGGCAAGTTCGGCGACGGCGGCTACAAGGTGTCCGGCGGTCTGCACGGCGTAGGTGTGTCCTGCGTCAACGCGCTGTCCGAGCACATGGAGGTGGAGGTGCGCCGGAACGGCACCTGCTACGGCATCGAGTTCAGCCGGGGCAAGACCTCCCGTCCCCTGTATGAGAAGGGACCGGCGGAGGACACCGGCACCAAGGTCCATTTCAAACCGGATACAACCATCTTCACGGAGACCATCTATGACTACGATATCCTCCGTCTGCGCCTGCGGGAACTGGCGTTCCTGAACAAAGGCATCAAGATCATCCTCATGGATGAGCGCAGCGGCCGGGAGGAGACCTTCCATTTCGAAGGCGGCATCATCGAATTCGTGAAATACGTGGACGCCAACAAGACTCCCATCAACGAGGAGCCCATCTATGTGGAGGGCGTCCGGGAAGGAAATATCGTGGAAGTGGCGCTGCAGTACTGCGACAGCTACACCGAGAATATTTTCTCCTATGTCAACAACATCAACACCGAGGAGGGCGGTACCCATGTCAGCGGCTTCAAGCAGGCCCTGACCCGCTCCATCAATGATTATGCCCGGAAAGCCTCCATCCTGAAGGAGAACGAGGACAATCTTTCCGGTGACGACTGCCGTGAGGGCATCACCGCGGTCATCAGCATCAAGATCCACGAGCCCCAGTTCGAGGGACAGACCAAGACCAAGCTGGGCAACAGCGAGATCCGCGGCATCGTGGACAACCTTGTGACGGAACAGCTGGAGGAATTCTTCGAGGAGAACCCCTCCGAAGCCAAGAAAATCATCGAGAAGGCGATCCTCTCCGCCAGAGCCAGAGCCGCAGCCCGCAAGGCCCGCGACCTGACCCGGAGAAAGAACGTGCTGGAGAGCAGCAGCCTGCCGGGCAAACTGGCGGACTGCCAGAGCAAGAACGTGGAGGAGACCGAGATCTATCTGGTCGAGGGCGATTCCGCAGGCGGCAGCGCCAAACAGGGCCGCGACCGCCGTTTCCAGGCGATCCTGCCCCTGCGCGGCAAGATCCTCAACGTGGAGAAAGCCCGTCTGGACCGTATGCTGTCCAGCGAGGAGATCCGCAACATGATCACCGCTTTCGGCTGCGGTATCGGACCGGAGTTCGACCTGGAGAAGGCCCGCTACGGCAAAATCATCATCATGACGGATGCCGACGTGGACGGTGCCCACATCGCCACGCTGCTGCTGACCTTCTTCTACCGTTACATGAAACCGCTGATCACCGAGGGCCGCGTCTATATCGCGCAGCCTCCCCTGTACCTGATCAAGAAAGGGCAGAAAGCCCATGGTTACGCTTACAGCGACGACGAGCTGAAAGTCGCGCTGGACGCCATCGGCCGTGACAAGAACCTCAACATTCAGCGTTACAAAGGTCTTGGCGAAATGAACCCTGAACAGCTGTGGGAGACCACCATGGATCCCCAGCACCGCACCCTGCTGCAGATCAACCTGAACGACGCGGCGGAAGCGGACAGCATCTTCTCCATCCTGATGGGGGACAAGGTTGAGCCCCGCCGTCAGTTCATCGAGGAGAATGCGGACAAAGTGACGAACCTGGATCTGTAAAAAGGATGGATCGGAATGGCTAAATTCAAAATCAGAAAAAACCTGTCAGACGCGGACATGATGCGGAGCTTCTCGGAGGAGGAGACCTTCGAGACCGCCGTCCTCAGTGACGAGGGCGGGAAGAGACGGTTCCGCAGCCATGCCGCTATGAAGAAAGAGGCGGAGAAGCAGATCAACCTGCCGCCGGAAGCGCTGGACAAACTGAACCGGATGCTGCTGGAAGTGAGCATGGAATGGCTGCAGAGCAAACGGGGAGATGTGGACTGGAAAGTGACCCGGGAGGGCATGTCCATCACGCTGACTCCGGCTCCCGCACGGAAGAGAGGCGGCCAATGAAGACACTGCGTTTTCCCCAGGGCCGTCTGGAGATAAGAGACGACGCTCCTGTACAGGAGACTGCTTTTGTGGTGGCCGGCGGACGGAAACCCGCCACCGGCTGGCTGAAGCTGATGAAAGAGAGATTTACCGGCGGGACGGAGGTCTTCGCCGTGGATAGAGGCCTGGACTACTGCCTGGTGGCCGGCATCGAACCCACCCTCACATTGGGGGACGGTGACAGCTGCCTGCCCGAATACTGGCAGAAGGAGAAGGCGGCCGGCAATGTGGTCGCTTTCGACAGGGCCAAGGACAGGACCGACCTGCAGCTGATGCTGGAGAGACTGCCGGAAGACCGCTTCTGGCTGTTCACCGGCGTCTTCGGCGGACGGCTGGACCACCTCTACAGCGTGATGCGTGCCCTGGAGCATGCGGCGCTGGAAGGGAAAAGGACCGTGGTCCTGGCGGACGAGCGGGAACTGGCTGTGCTGGTGCCCGCAGGCACTTCTGTGGAGTTCTATCCTCCCGAGGACGAGACTCCCGTGGCCATCTCCCTGCTGCCGGTGACGGACAGCAGCAAGGTGAGCCTGGAAGGGGTGCGCTGGCCGCTGGACGGCGCGGTGCTGACGAAAGAGAATCCCTACGCCATCAGCAATGAGATGAGCGAGGCGGAGCAGGAGGCAGAGATGCCCCATGTCTGCTTCCGCTGTCATGAAGGCATGACGATTTTCTATATTGCTGGTTAAGTTTAGTTGAGGTGATAAAGTGGACGATATGAATAAAGATCAGGGAAAAGACATCAAGAACCCTGAAGAGACGGTCAACGAAGAGGGGACCTTCCAGAACGGCGGCAAGATCCGCGAGGTGGATCTGACCCATGAGATGAAGAACTCCTATATCAACTACGCGATGAGTGTCATCGTGCAGCGTGCTCTTCCTGACGTGCGTGACGGTTTGAAACCGGTACATCGCCGCATCCTGTACGCCATGCAGGAAGCCGGCATGACCTCCGGCAGGGCGTACAAGAAATCCGCCCGTATTGTCGGTGAAGTTTTAGGTAAGTACCATCCCCATGGCGACGTCTCCGTCTATGACGCCACCGTGCGCATGGCGCAGGATTTCAACACCCGCTACCTGATGGTGGACGGACACGGCAACTTCGGCAGCATCGACGGCGACAGCCCGGCGGCAATGCGTTATACCGAGGTCCGTATGGGCAAGATCGCCGAGTCCATGCTGGAGGACATCGAGAAGGAGACGGTTGATTTCGTCCCCAACTACGACGAATCCCTGCAGGAGCCTTCCGTGCTCCCGGCGAAAGTTCCGGCGCTGCTGATCAACGGCTCCTCCGGTATCGCTGTCGGCATGGCAACCAACATCCCGCCCCACAACCTGCGTGAGGTGGTGGACGGCATCACCATGCTGATCGACAATCCCGACGCGGAGATCGGCGAGCTGATGAGCGCCATCAAGGGCCCCGACTTCCCCACCGGCGGCATGATCCTGGGACGTGAAGGCATCAACGAGGCCTACCGCACCGGCCGCGGCGTTGTCCGTGTACGGGCCAAGGCCGAGATCGAGCCCATGCCCAAGAACAAGAACCGCATCGTGGTGACGGAGATCCCCTACCAGGTGAATAAATCCCGCCTGCTGGAAAGCATCGCCCAGCTGGTGAAGGATGGCACCGTGGACGGCATCACCGACCTGCGTGACGAGTCCGACCGCAGCGGCATGCGCATCGTGGTGGAACTCCGCGCTGACGTGGTTCCCGACATCGTGCTGAACAAACTGTACAAACACACCCAGATGCAGAACTCCTTCGGCATCATCCAGCTGGCCCTGGTGGACGGCCGGCCGAAGATTCTGACCCTGAAAGAGATTCTGGAGCATTATATCAACCACCAGAAGGACGTCCTGGTCCGCCGGACCCGCTTCGACCTGGCAAAAGCCAAGGAACGGGCCCACATCTTGGAGGGCTTGAAGATCGCCCTGGACCATCTGGACGAGGTCATCAAGACCATCCGCAGCAGCGCCAACGGCGAGGAGGCGAAGACCGCCCTGATGGCCAACTTCGGCCTCAGCGACCGTCAGGCCCAGGCTATCCTGGACATGCGCCTGCAGCGCCTGACCGGACTGGAACGCAAGAAGATCGATGACGAGTACATGGATGTGCTGGGCACCATCGACTATCTGGAAAGCATCCTCTCCGACGACCAGAAGGTGCTGGACCTGATCAAAGAGGACCTGCAGGCGAAAGCCGCCAAATTCGGCGACGACCGCCGCACCGAGATCATCAACGACGACGGGGAGATGGACGATATCGACCTGATCGCCGACGAGGAGATCGTGGTGACCCTGAGCAACCAGGGATATATCAAACGCCAGAGCCCGGAGAACTTCCGCAAGCAGAAACGCGGCGGCGTAGGCAAGATCGGCGGCAGCGGCAAGAAACAGGACGACTTCGCGGAGCACCTGTTCCTGGCCACCACCCATCATTACCTGATGTTCTTCACCAACAAGGGCCAGGTATACCAGCTGCGGGGCTACCAGGTTCCCGACGCGGGACGCACCGCCAAGGGCACCGCTATCGTCAACCTGCTGCAGCTGAGCCCCGGTGAGCGTATCACCGCGGTTATCTCCACGGAGAAATTCGATGAGGACAAGTTCCTCTTCATGGCCACCAACAAGGGCATCGTGAAGAAGACCCGCCTGACGGACTTCGAAAGCGTCCGCAAGAGCGGTCTGAAGGCCATCGGTCTGGACGATGAGAAGGAAGAGCTGATCAGCGTCAAACTCACCGACGGCAACTCCAATATCATGATCGCCACCAAGTACGGCCAGGCCATCCACTTCAGCGAGAGCGACGTCCGCGACATGGGCCGTCCGGCTCACGGCGTGAAAGGCATCAGCCTGAACATGGATGACGAGGTCGTTGCCATGGATACCGTGGACCTGGAAGGCAGCGAGGTTCTCACCGTGACGGAGAAGGGCTTCGGCAAACGTACCGGCATCGACCAGTACTCCCTGCAGACCCGTGGCGGCAAAGGCCGCATCAACTACAACCTGACCGAGAAGACCGGTCTGGTTGCAGGCATGTGCGTGGTGCACCCCGACGAGGAGCTGTACCTGATCACCGCCGCCGGCATCATCATCCACATGGATGTCCAGGGCATCTCCCAGATCGGCAGAAACACCCAGGGCGTGAAAGTGGTGGCGCTGAACGATGACGACATCGTGACCGCTATCGCCGCTGTGGCTCCCGAGGACCAGGTTGTCTGCGAGAAAGAGGAGAAAAAGGCGGAGAAAGCTGAAGAGACCGACAAGAAATAAGACGGTCCGGAGCAAGAATAAAAACGGTCTGTCCGCTGACGGACGGATCAGAACAAACAAATAGGATGTGTGCGGGGACCGGCAGCGGTCCCTGTGAAAAGGAGGATGGTTCTTCGACTTTGTCCCGCGGGACAGCGGGGAAGGACCGTCCTCTTTCTTTTTTCCGGCGGAGCAATCCGGCAGTGTCCGGGAAATCCGGCCGGAGCTCCTTGCGGGCTCCATGTATGACTGGAGCCGGAACCGGAAGAAAATTCATGGAATCCGGAAAAAACCGGGACATGTTCTGTCAAAGCAGTAATAAGTTACGGGACGTTTTTAGTCCCTTTGATTCAATTGGAGCCAATTTTGAGAAACTTGTTTCCAGTCGGGAAGAATATGTTAAAATAGGCGTATATTCAAAATTCTTATAGGGAGTGGCAGAAGTGAAATTTTTCAGAGAAACAGATGTAGTCGTTATCGGCGGTGGCATTGTGGGTACCGCTATCCTGCGGGAACTGTCCAAGTATGATCTGCGCTGTCTGCTGGTGGAGAAGGAGCCGGACCTGGCTATCGGCACCACCAAGGCCAACAGCGCGATCTGCCATGCCGGCTTCGACGCCCCCACCGGGAGCCTGAAAGCCTCCACCAATGTCCGGGGCAACGCCCTGTACCACGAGATCCAGGATGAGCTGGGTCTGGACATCAAATGGTGCGGCAGCCTGGTCGTGGCTACGGAAGAGGAGCAGGTGGCACAGCTGGAGGAGCTGCTGGAGCGCGGCAAAGCCAACGGCGTCCCCGGCCTGAAGATCCTCAGCCGTGAGGAGGTCCTGGAGCAGGAGAGCAACCTGACCAACGCTGTGGCAGCCCTGTGGGCACCCACCGCAGGCGTGATGTGGCCTTTCGGCTGCGCCCTGAAATTCGCCCAGTGCGCTGTGCAGAACGGCGCCCAGGTCATCCGTGACTGCGAGGTAACCGGCTTTGTGAAGGAGGATGGCGCCATCGACCTGGTGAACACCACCAAGGGTGCCATCAAGACCCGTTTCGTCATCAACGCCGCCGGCGTCTACGCCGATGTGGTGGCCCGCATGGCCGGTGACGAGAGCTTCAGCATCCATCCCCGCAAGGGCGAGTACATCCTGTTCGACAAGATGGCGGCCGCCGACCTGGTATGGGGCATCGTGTTCCCCTGCCCCACCAAGAAATCCAAGGGCATCCTGGTCTGCACCACCACCCATGGCAACACCTTCATCGGGCCCAACGCCCAGGATCTGGACGACGAGGGACGGGAGGACACCTCCGTCTCCACCCCCGGCATGGACGAGATCATCGCCGGCGCCCGGAAACTGGTGCCGAACCTGCCCATGGGCGCAGCCATCACCCAGTTCTCCGGTCTCCGTGCCGTATCCGACACCGGTGACTTCGTGCTGGGTGCCTCTCCCGTGAAAGGCTTCTTCAACGCCGCAGGGACCCAGTCCCCCGGCCTCACCGCCGCTCCGGCCATCGCCGAAGTGCTGGTGGAAGCCATCGGCAAGGAGATGCATCTCACCCGCAAGACCAATTTCAAGGCCGCTCTCCCCCATAAGAAGGCCTTCAACAAGATGAGCCTCTCCGAGAAGACCGCGGTGGTGGCGGAGGACAGCCAGTATGGCCGTGTCATCTGCCGCTGCGAGACCGTGACGGAAGGCGAGATCGTGGACGCCATCCGCGAACCGGTGGGCGCCCGCACCCTGGACGGGGTGAAACGCCGCACCCGTGCCGGCATGGGCCGCTGTCAGGGCGGTTTCTGCGGTCCCCGTGTGACCCAGATCCTGGCAAGGGAGCTGCAGATCCCGGTACCGGAGGTACTGAAAGAACGGCAGGATTCCCACATGTATTATGAAAAGTTCGCACCGGAGGTAGATAAATAATGATGGAGACATATGACGTTGTTATCGTAGGCGGTGGTCCCGGCGGATTATCCGCCGCCTTCAGTGCATGGCAGAACGGCGCAAAGAAGATCCTGGTCATCGAGCGTGACCGGGAGCTGGGCGGCATCCTGCAGCAGTGCATCCATAACGGTTTCGGCCTGCACCACTTCAAAGAGGAGCTCACCGGGCCCGGCTACGCCGCCCGTTGCATCGAGCTGGTGAAAGACAAGCCGGAGATCACCACCCTGGTGGACACCATGGTGCTGGAAGTCCGTCCGGACAAGACCGTGGTGGCCGTGAGCCCCGAGAAAGGTCTGTTCACTGTACAGGGCAAGACCGTCATCCTGACCATGGGCTGCCGTGAGCGTACCCGTGGCGCCATCCGCATCCCCGGCGAGCGTCCGGCAGGCGTGTTCACCGCCGGCGCCGCACAGCGCATGGTGAACATGGAGGGCTATCTGCCCGGCAAGAAGATCGTGATTCTGGGCAGCGGCGACATCGGCCTCATCATGGCCCGCCGCATGTCCCTGGAAGGGTGCAAGGTCCAGGCTGTCCTGGAGATCTGTCCCTTCTCCAACGGACTGACCCGTAATATCGTCCAGTGCCTGGACGACTTCTCCATCCCCCTGTACCTGTCCCACACCATCGTGAAGATCAAGGGACGTGACAGAGTGGAAGGTGTCACCGTGGCCAAGGTGGACGACAAGATGCGTCCCATCCCCGGCACCGAGTTCGACATCGACTGCGATACCCTGCTCCTCTCCGTGGGCCTGATCCCCGAGAACGAGCTGTCCACCATGCTGGGCGTGGAGCTGGCTCCCCTGACCAACGGTCCCAGAGTGGACCAGCACCGTCAGACCAACCTGCCCGGCGTCTATGCCGCAGGCAACGTGGTCCATGTCCACGACCTGGTTGACTTCGTCTCCGACGAGGCGGAGATTGCCGGCAAGTTCGCCGCCCTGGAAGCCCAGGGCAAGCTGGACACCGACACCCGGACTGTGGAAGTGCGCGCCGTCAACGGCGTCCGCACCTGCGTTCCCCAGGTCCTCCATCTGCCGGAAGCCAACGAGAGCTTCCGTCTGTTCATGCGCGTAGGCGCCCCGGCCCGCAAAGTCACCCTGGAAGTGAAGTGCGGCGATGAGGTTGTCCTGTCCCGCATGCTGCCCGTGGTGAAACCCAGCGAGATGATCGCGCTGGACATCCCGGCGGAGAAAGCGGCCCTCATGCATGACGAGATCACCGTGGGCCTGAAAGTGAAGGAGGACTGAACATGGAGACGAAAGTAATGAACTGCATCATGTGCCCCCTGGGCTGTGAGATGACCGTGACCCTGGACGACCAGGGCCGTTTCCTCAGCGTCACCGGCAATACCTGCCCCCGTGGCGCGAAATACGCGGAGAACGAGATCACCGCGCCCAAACGGATGCTGACCACCACCGTACGGATCCATGGCGGTCTGCTCCCGCTGCTGCCGGTGGTATCTGCCGATGTGCTGCCGAAAGAGAAGGTGGCCGACTGCGTGGCTTACCTGCGCACCGTGGAAGTGAACGCACCCATCGCCACCGGTGACGTGGTTGTGGAGAACATCCTGGGCCTGGGCGTGAATATCGTGGCCAGCCGCGGTATGGAATCCCTGAGCTGAGAAAAACTTGACAATATAAAAAGAAATCCCGGAGAGCTTCCGCTCTCCGGGATTTTTTCTGTTTATGCTTATGTCCTTCCGTCTTTCTCCCCTTTTTCCGGGAAAAGATCTCAAGCCGCTATCACAGTTTCCACTTGCTCTGGTCCGTATGGAGGTAGTGCTCCGCTTTCTCGGACAGAGGTGCGTCCATGAAGTTGTTGTACAGGTCCTGGATGAAGGGGTTCTGGTGGGGTACACGCAGTTTGGACTTCTTGTCCAGCTGATGCAGGTAGTTGCCGCGGGACCAGGCCAGCTCCTCCCCTTCGTGGATGGGCTGTCCGCCGCCGCCGCTGCAGCCGCCGGGACAGGCCATGATCTCGATGAAGTCGTAATGGACGTTGCCGTTCTTCACTTCCTCCACCAGGGCGCGGGTGCTTGCCAGTCCGCTGGTGACAGCCAGACGGACGGTGGTGTCGCCGATCTTGCATTCCGCCTCTTTCCAGCGGTCCACGAACTTCCAGGTGATGAAGGTGTCGGGATCCGGGTCCTCACCGGTGAGGTTGTAGTAGGCGTTGCGCACCGCGGCCTCCATGACGCCGCCGGTGGTGCCGAAGATGATGCCGCCGCCGGTGCCCATGCCCAGAGGCTCGTCGAATTTCTCCGGTTTCAGGCTGGTGATGTCCACGTTGGCCATGTTGAGCATCCGGTTGAACTCACGGGTGGTGATGACGATGTCCGTGTCCTTCACATCGGGCTCGGAGTTGACCTCATCCACGTCGCATTCGTATTTCTTGGCCAGACAGGGCATCACGGCCACCACGCAGATCTTGTTGGGATCCTTGTCCAGGATCTTGGCGTAATAGCTCTTCGCCACGGCGCTGAACATGGCCATGGGAGATTTCGCGGTGGAGATGTTGGGCAGCAGCTCCGGATAGTCCTCTTTCACGAAGCGGACCCAGCCGGGGCAGCAGGAGGTGAACATGGGCCATACATGGTCCTCTTTGTGGGACATGCGGTCGATGAACTCGGCGCTCTCCTCCATGATGGTCAGGTCGGCGGAGAAGTTGGTGTCGAAGACATAGTCGAAACCCAGGCTCCGCAGTGCGGCCGCCATTTTCTCCGGCGTCGCAACCTCACGCTCCATGCCGGTGGTCTCCGCCCAGGCGGTGCGGACAGCCGGCGCCACCTGCACGATGGTGGTGATCTCCGGGTCGGACAGGGCGTCCCATACCTTGTCGGTATCGTCGCGGGCCTGCAGCGCGCCTACGGGACAGTGGGTGATGCACTGGCCGCAGAGGGTGCAGTTCACCTCGGAGATGTCCAGGTTGTCACGGACACCCACACGGGTGCGTTTGCCGGTGTTCACCAGGTCCCAGACATGCATGCCCTGGATCTCATTGCACACCTGGATGCAGCGCATGCATTTGATGCACTTGCTGCCGTCCCGGATCAGCGGGAAATTCCAGTTCCAGGGTTCCTGGGGAACCTTGTGGGAGTACGGCGTGTCCTGGATGCCAAGCTTGGCGGAGATGTCCTGCAGCCGGCAGTTGCCGCTGCGGGGACAGGTGGGACAGTCGCAGTTGTGCTGGGAGAGGATCAGCTGGGCGTTGATTTTCCGCGCCATCCGCACTTTGTGCGTCTTGGTGAGGATCTCCATGCCCTCTCTCACTTTCGTGTTGCAGGAAGAGACCAGGCGGTCCATCCCTTTCACCTCAACCACGCAGATGCGGCAGGCGCCGATCTCGTTGAGCCATTCCAGGTAGCACAGGGTAGGGATATCGATACCGTTTTGCCGGGCGGCCTGCAGAATGGTGGTGTTCTCTTCAACCTGCAAAGGTTTTCCGTCTATGATGATATTTACCATGGTAAGTTATTCCCCCGTTTTAAGGCACCTAAGCCAAATTTGTTGCAGCACAGGCAGCGCAGGGCTTCCTGTTTCGCCTCCGCCGCGGAGAGTCCGATCTCCACGGATTCGAAGTCTTTGATCCGCTCGCCGGCCTCACGCGGTTTGCAGTTGCAGCGGCCGCAGGGTTTCCGGTCGATGAAATGCGGTTCGGCGGGTGTCACGCCGAAATCCAGCTTGTGGCTGTAGCCCAGGTAGCTGTCGATGTTGATGGCGGCGATCTTGCCTGCCGCGATGGAGCGGATCAGGGTGGCGGGACCGGTCACACAGTCGCCGCCGGCGAACACGCCGTCCATGCCGGTGATGGTGCCGTCCGCGTTGGCGGTGATGGCGCCGCGGTTCACAGGCACTCCCTGCTGGGAGAATTTCTGCCATTCCACATCCTGGCCGATAGCCGGGATGACAACGTCCAGCGGAATCTTCCGCAGGGGATCCGGAGCGTCCATGGGGCGGGGTCTGCCGCTCTCGATGGGGCCGGGGATCTGGGGCCGGAGGTACATGGCGGCCACATGGCCGTTCTCATCGGTCTCGATATGGTCGGGAGCGTAGAGCTCCAGCAGCTCGCAGCCTTCGGCGATAGCGCCGTCGATCTCCTCCACCAGGGCGGGCATGTCCTCACGCCGTCTGCGGTAGGCCACATAGACTTTCTCGGCGCCCAGGCGCACCACGGTGCGGCAGGCGTCCATAGCCACGTTGCCGCCGCCGATGATCATGACTTTCTTGCCTTTCAGGTCCGGCGGGTTGCCGGCGTTCACTTCCCGGAGCATCCAGATGGCGGAGAGGACGCCCTTGCTGTCCTCGCCGGGGATGCGCATTTTCTTGTGGGTATGGGCGCCGAAGGACAGGTAGACGGCGTCGTATTCCTTCTGCAGCTGCTCCAGGCTGGAGTCGTTGCCTACGGATACGCCGTATTTCACCTTCACGCCGGTGGAGAGGATATGCTCGATATCCCCGTCCAGGAACTCACGGGGCAGCCGGTAGCTGGGGATGCCGTAGCGGAGCATGCCGCCCAGGGTCTCCATGCGCTCCAGCACCGTCACGTCATGGCCCATGAGCTGCAGGTAGTAGGCAGCGGTGAGGCCGCTGGGGCCACCGCCCACGATGGCGATCTTCTTGCCGGTGGCCGGCAGCCGTTCCGGTGCGGGAATCACGCCGCTGTGCTCAACAGCGAACCGTTTCAGGCCGCAGATGTTGATGGCGTCGTCCACCATGTTGCGGCGGCAGTCCACTTCGCAGGGATGCTCGCAGACAAAGGCGCAGGCGGACGGGAACGGGTTGTCCTTGCGGATGAGCCGGATGGCGTCCTCATAGCGCCCGTCGGCGATGAGGTTGATGTAGCCGGGGATGTCGATATGGGCCGGACACTCGGTCTGGCAGGGAATCGGGTTATTCTGCTGTCCCAGGCAGCCGCGGCGGTAGATATGCTCTTCATAGTCGTCCCGGAAAGCGGCCAGGCTGTTGAGCACCATCTCGGCGGCGCTGTAGCCGATGGCGCAGTCCGCGGTGAGGTAGATGCTCTCCGCCGTTTTCTCAAGCAGTTCCAGGTCCTGGGGCCGGCCGAAACCGTCCAGGATCTTTTCGAGGATTTCCGCCAGAGGTCCCAGGCCGATACGGCAGGGCGTGCATTTGCCGCAGCTCTGCGTATGGCACATCCGGACGAAGGACAAAGTGATGTCCAGGGGGCAGATGCCGGCGGGGCTGGCCGCCAGACGCCCTTCCATGGTGTTGTACATGGCGTCCAGGATCTTCTTCGACTTCTCGGGAATATCCAGAGTGATTTTGCTCATTGTTCAATCCCTTCCTTTGAGGTTACTTAATAAATGTCGTCTCCGCCGGTCTCCATCCGCCCCACAGGGCAGGCGGAGCGCAGTTACGGCAGGATGCTTGTGTTAAAACAAACTAACATTATATTGATAATAATATATCATGAAAATATGATTTAAACAAAGCCTATTTCAAGGGGTTCTGACAGTTCTCTTCCATATAATGGACAGAAAAGAGCGGGTATTCATGCAAGAAACATGTTAAAAAGTTGACAAAATGGCGAAAAAGGTGTTGACAGGTACCGTTTTAAGTGATAAGATACATCTTGTCGTTGCGAGACGGCACCGAGTTGAGTCAGGAAGCTTACTCCAAGCTCCAGAGCGGGCGCGAGAAAGTTTAAGGCTCGAAAAAAACTCAAAAAAAGGTCTTGACAACTTCGAAAAGATGTTGTAAGATAAATAAGCTGTCGCAA
>CALAZX010000117.1 GCA_937926555.1 uncultured Negativicutes bacterium
AATACACTTCTACTTTGATTATCCTATAGATAGGGGATAAAAGCAAGAAAAGGAGTTTCCTTGAGATTCCGGCAGATCTCTTCATTATATGTACGGAATATATGCGGGAAAGAGTCAAGCTGCAGACTGGGAAAAGAATGATTTGAAACTTTCAAGACAGAAATTGTCTCAAAATGACAGCTTCTGTCACCTCCAAGTTCTATAATAATGATAATTGATAAAATATGCATATGCGGCGGATAAAGCGCCGTTATTTTATGAAAAATCACATTTCCCGTTCTATTTTCTGTGATAGAACCCTTTCATCGAAACCATGGCTAACTGATGGTTTATCTATTAATATTCTATCTTGATATCATCCGTTAGCAGACTTGCAATACAATAGCGAAAAGTATTATAATGATAAATGATTGTGAAAAAATTAAGGCATAACTATGCCTTTTTTAGATTATTTATAACTTGCCGGCTTTTTCCTCGAACACTTTGTGACCTTTTTGAGAAATCCGGTTTTTTCACTTTCCATCATATTATATTCCACTGTGCTTCAACTTGTATCTAAATTAAAAGCGGGAGAGGATTTTATGAGAAAATTACTGACCTTCATCACAATGGTCTGCATGGCCACCATGATCTGCGGATGCAGCTTCGGAAGCATCCCCGGCCTGGGCAGCTTTTTCGGCACTAAAGGCCGGCAGAGTCCCATGCCTGAGCCGGAAATCAAAGTCCTGACGAAATCGGACTCGGTGGACATCGACGTGTACCTGGACGGCACATTCTCCATGGCGGGATATGTGAACTTCCCCACCAACACGGTCTACACCAATGCCGTACGCCAGATTGAGCGGACCGCGTCCAGCACCTGGAAAAAAGACAATGTGGAGTACATCCGTTTCGGCGACCAGTTCCAGCGGTTGACCCGGGAGGAGTATCTCCAGTTCGACCGCGTGTCCTTCTATCAGCAGAAAGACACCAGCCTGCAGTTTGTCGTGGACAAGATGGACGAGAAGAAAATGAACATCCTCGTCACCGACCTGTTCCAGACCGACCAGGATATCGAGAGCCTCATGGCATCCCTGAAACAGAAGAGCTTCGCCGCTCCGGACAAGGCTCTGGCCATCATCGGCCTGCGCAGCCAGTTCAACGGCAAGATTTACGACATCGGCAAGAACAAGATGTATTTCGACTACGCCACTACGGATCCGGACAGCTACCGCCCCGTCTACCTGCTGGTGATGGGTCTGGAGGACGACGTGAAAGAGTTCTCCAAACAGTACCAGAAAGATATGGGCAAGGGCACCCGCATAGTGGTCTTCTCCAAGAATCTGGGAGAGAACAACAAACTGGAACAGGGTGACACCACCCGGACCAAGGAAGATAGAAACGACAAAGCTGCCACCATGGCCGCTCTCAACACCATGGTGAAAAATCCCGACGTGATGCAGTTCCGTCTGAAACTGAAAGAGAAGATGTCCAAATCCAACCTGGAGATGGAATCCGACACGATCATCGGTTTCTGCCCCGAGGAGTACGGCCTGGAGCTGCTCTCCCTGGACAGATGGGATAAAGGCGCGTTCCACAAAGTGGAGGCGAAAGACTTCCTCACCATGCGCCAGAACGAATTCAAACGGGACAAGGACGAGGCGGAAGTGAAATTCACCCTCCGCGTGGATCCTCTGGCTATCGAGAAACAGCCCGGACAGTACCGGGCCCAGATCGCCCTGATCCCCTCCAAGTCCGCTTATCTGGAATGCGCGAAGCTGTTTGACGACTGGAACTTCGTGGATTCCCAGGTCACCGCCGAGACCCTGCATCTGTTCGGCAACCGGACACTGAACGTGTCCAATTTCCTGAAAATGATTGGCAATATCAACTACGAGGTCAACGCCCCCGGTTTCTACGATCTGCCAATTTATTTTGACGCTATAAAATAATTTTAGGGAGGTTTCTCATATGGGAAAATCTGTAGCAAAATCACTTGGAATCATGGTTGGACTTTGGGTACTGCTTATTCTGCTTCCGGGCAATCTGTTTATCATCGACAGCATCGTGCCCACCAGAGGCACTCCGGTTGACGATTGGATGGATATGTTTTATATGGCTGGATTCATCAGCGGCATTTTCGGCTTCATCTGCGCTGTCATCTGGCATTTCTTCGGCGCCAACTATACCGGCGGCAAGGGAATCAAATTCCTTTATATCGCACTGTTTGCCGGTGCCTGCATCATAGGTCTCCTTCCTGCAGTCTTTGTCATTCTCCCCTCCATTGAGGGAGCCGGATTTTCTTTACCTCTGGTTCTTCTGGTGGCCCCTTGCACGTTCTACTTTTCTTCGTTATTCGCTTGTGCCGAACCGGTGAAATATATTCCCCCGTTCGCCAGCTCTGTTCACTAATATCCTAGGAGGTCAACAATGAGTTATTATCTGATTGGCATAGGTGGCACCGGTGCCAGATGCCTTGAGTCTTTCATCCACCTGAACGGTGCGGGACTGCTGAAAGACAAGCAGCCCGTGAAAATGTTTTTTGTCGATGCGGACGTGTCCTGCGGCAACCTGACCCGGACCCAGAAAGCCGCTGATCTTTACAGCAAAGCCACCGCGCTCAATTACGGCGGCACCGGCATCATGGAGAACGACCTGAAGATTTCCAAGGCCTGGACTCCGGTTCCGGAAAACCGGAAGGATATGGATTCCGTCTTCAATATCAATCTGCTGGAAAAAGACAGGACCGGGACGAAAAAGCCCCTGGCCATGCTCTACAAAGCGCTGTTCACTGAGCAGGAGCGCACCACCCCCCTGGACAAGGGCTTCCGCGGTCATCCCGCCATCGGCGCCGCTGTGATGAGCAACTCCATCGCCGGCGAGGAAGACAAGGTGTGGAAAGAGCTCCGTGACGAACTGGCCCTGGACAAGGACGCCCGTATCTTCCTGTTCGCCTCCGTGTTCGGCGGCACCGGCGCTGCCGGCTTCCCCACCATCGCCCGGATGATCAAGACCCTGCTGCCGAAAAACCGGGATAACGAGATTCCCG
>CALAZX010000118.1 GCA_937926555.1 uncultured Negativicutes bacterium
GGCGCGTTTGCCAGCACCCATGGCGGAGATGACGGTGGCAGCAACGTTCACGATGTCGCCGCCGGCGAACACGCCGGGGATGGAGGTTGCGCCCTCCTCGTCAGCTACGATGTTGCCGCGCTTGTTCAGGTCCAGGTCGGGAGCGGTGCTGGAGATCAGCGGGTTGGGACCCTGGCCGATGGCCATGATCACCTCATCCACGTCCAGAACGTAGTTGGAGCCTTCAATCTCTTTCGGGGAGCGGCGTCCGGAAGCGTCCGGTTCGCCCAGTTCCATACGCACGCATTCCATGCCGGTCACCCAGCCGTCCTCGTTGCCCAGCAGGCGTACGGGGTTGTTCAGCAGCTGGAACTCGATGCCCTCCTCTTTTGCGTGGCCCACTTCCTCCGCACGGGCGGGAAGCTCCTCCTCGCCGCGGCGGTATACGATATAGACATGCTCAGCTCCCATGCGCATTGCGGTGCGGGCCGCGTCCATGGCCACGTTGCCGCCGCCCACCACGGCCACTTTGTTGCCCACATAGGTGGGGGTGGCCACTTTCGGGAACTGGTAGGATTTCATCAGGTTGATACGGGTGAGGAACTCGTTGGCGGAGTACACGCCGTTCAGGTTCTCGCCCTCGATCTGCATGAAGTACGGCAGGCCTGCGCCGGTGCCCACATAGACAGCCTGGAAGCCCTCCTCCTCCATCAGCTCTTTCAGGGTGAAGATACGGCCGATGACAGCGTTGGTCACGATCTTCACGCCCAGTTTTTTCAGTCCGTCGATCTCGTGCTGCACGATCTCCTTGGGGAGACGGAACTGGGGGATGCCGTACATCAATACGCCGCCTGCCACATGGAAGGCCTCGTAGATGGTCACATCATAGCCCATTTTGGCCAGGTCGCCGGCTACCGTCAGTCCGGAAGGACCGCTGCCCACGATGGCCACTTTGCCGGCCTTCTTGCCCTCGGCTGCCATGGCGTCATGGGCCTCCTGGACGTTCTTGTAGT
The DNA here is from genome assembly GCA_937926555.1 of uncultured Negativicutes bacterium. Lineage (GTDB taxonomy): Bacteria > Bacillota > Negativicutes > Acidaminococcales > Acidaminococcaceae > Succiniclasticum. Next base: position 993 of record CALAZX010000118.1, read on the forward strand.
CGGCGCCTGCAGCTGCTGCGCCTTCCGGCTGGTCCAGTCCGTTCTCACGGGCATAGTCCGCCACGAAGCGCTCCAGACGGCCGATAGCCACCGGTTTGCCTTTGATGCCCAGCACGCAGCGGCTCTCGCACTGCTTCTCCTGGGGGCAGACACGGCCGCAGACTGCGGGCAGGCTGTTCTTCTCTTTGATGATGCGGATGGCGGTGGCGAAATCCTCCTCCGCCACGGCATGGATGAACTGCGGGATGGAAACGTTCACCGGGCAGCCGTCCACACAGCGGGGTTTCGGGCAGTTGAGGCAGCGTTTCGCCTCGGCCACAGCGGTCTCCTTGTCATATCCCAGAGCCACTTCCTTGAAATTTCTTCTACGTTCCTCAGCCGGCTGTTCCGGCATGGCATGACGATCGATTAAAGACATTTGCACTGACCTCCGCAACCGTATTTTTCCAATTCCTTGGTTTCCTGTCTCTTGTACATCTGCTGGCGCTGCATCAGGTTGTTGAAGTCCACCTGGTGCGCGTCGAACTCGGGGCCGTCCACGCAGGCGAACTTGTTCTCGCCGCCCACGAACACGCGGCAGCCGCCGCACATGCCGGTGCCGTCCACCATGATGGTGTTCAGGCTGGCGACGGTCTTCACATGGAAAGGCTCGGTGGTCCGGGCCACGTTCTTCATCATGATCACGGGGCCGATGGCGATGACATAGTCCACCTTCTCCCCTTTTTCCAGCATCTCTTTCAGCGGGTCGGTGACGAAACCTTTGCGGCCGTAGCTGCCGTCATCGGTGCAGACGATGAGCTCGTCGCTGATCTCGCGCATCTTGTCCTCCCACAGCACCAGCTCCTTGTTGCGGGCGCCGATGATGGAGATCACCTTGTTGCCCAGGGCTTTGTAGGCGCGGGCGATGGGATATACCGGTGCCACGCCGATGCCGCCGCCGATACATACGACGGTGCCGAATTTCTCCATCTCGGAGGGGCGGCCCAGGGGGCCTACCACGTTCTCCAGCTCATCCCCTACCTGGAAATCCCGGCAGATATGGCAGGTGGTGGCACCCACCTCCTGGATGATCATGGTGATGGTGCCGGCCTCGCGGTCGAAGTCGGCGATGGTGAACGGTACACGTTCACTGTCTTTATCGGACAGGACAATGACAAACTGTCCCGGTTTGCATTTCTTCGCGATCAGAGGGGTCTCCACAACCAGCTCGTAGACTGATTCGGACACCTGTTTGCGTTCAAGAATCTTTGCCATGGTATCACACTCCTTCAGTGTTGTGGACGATGCCGCGTTTCTTCTTTTCAGGGAATCCGCGGTCCGTCTTGCGTCCGGTTGGGGTTTTTTTCCGCTCCGGACTTCTCTCGTTTTTGTATGCCGTTACCGTCTGGCTGGGAATCCTGAT
>CALAZX010000119.1 GCA_937926555.1 uncultured Negativicutes bacterium
GAAAATGTCCTTATGTACAATATAAAAGTATAATATACAGATACAAATACGGAAGTGGTGCTAAAAGTGTTACAGTCAGTGCTGAAAAACTGTAAAAATAAATAAAATACGGACAGACTTGTTGACAAATGTCCCGAATGAAAATATAATGTGTAAACAACACGTTGAGAAAATGCGGATAGCGGAGCGATATACCGGGAAGGTGTGTTTATCCAATAGACAAATGACTATTCAACGGAAATTATGTAGAAAGCAAAGGTGAATGGAAAATGACATGGTTCAAGAAAGTGACCGGCGCCGCGTTAGCGGTTATCATCGCCGCAGGCCTGATGGCAGGCTGTGGCGGCTCCAAGAAAGAGGCGGCCAATGAGATTACCGTGGGCGCCAGCTTCGAGCTGACAGGCAATGTTGCCAATTACGGCAAATCCACACTAAACGGTTTCAAGCTGGGTATCGAGGAGATAAACAAGTCCGGCGGCATTAACGGCAAGCAGATCCGTATCGTGGAGAGCGATAACAAGTCCGAGCCTGCCGAGGCGGGCAACGCGGTCACCAAGATCATCACCCAGGACCGGGTAGTGGCAGTGGTGGGACCGGCTACCAGCGGCTGTGTGGCCGCTTCCGAACCTATCGCCACCGCCAGCAAGATTCCCCTGATCGCACCCTGCGCCACCGCGCCGGAGATCACCGTGGGGAAAGACGGCAAAGTGAAACCCTTCATTTTCCGCGCAGCCTTCATCGACCCCTTCCAGGGCAAAGTCATGGCGGATTTCGCCCTGAACAACCTGAAGGTGAAGAAAGTGGCCATCCTCAACGACGCGTCCAGCGACTACTCCAAAGGACTGGCCCAGGTGTTCCGCAACGAGGTTGAGTCCCGCGGCGGCACCGTGGTCCTGCAGGAAGCCTTCCTGGCCAAGGACATCGACTTCAAAGCCGCGCTGACCAAGATCAAGGCGGCCAACCCCGACGCCATCTACGTCCCCGGTTACTACGAGGAAGTGGCGAAAATCATCAAACAGGCCCGCGAGATGGGCATCAAAGCCCCGCTGCTGGGCAGTGACGGCTGGGACAGCCCGAAACTGGTGGAGATCGCCGGTGCGGCAGCTGTCAACAACACATTCTTCTCCAATGCGTACTCCGCCGAGGATCCGGATCCCGGCGTGCAGAAATTCATCAAACTGTACCGGGACAAATACCAGAAGACCCCGGATGTGTTCGCACTGGAAGGCTACAACGCCGCCCTCATCCTGGCCAACGCCATGAAGAAGGCGGGCACCGAAGGTCCCAAACTGGCGGAAGCCATCGCACAGACCAAGGACCTGGCCGTACCCAACGGCACCTTCTCCTATGACAAGGACCACAACCCCATCACCACCGCGCTGATCATCGAGATGGTGAACGGGAAGCAGAGCGTCCGGGAGAAGATCGGCGGCTGATCCTGCCGGAAGTTGTAGGAATCGGAACGGTTTCAATGTGGCTGTGGTGTTTCTCATCACAGCCTCTTCTTTTTTGGAGGTTTGATTATGGACTCAGGTTTTATGCAGCAGCTCATCCAGCAGCTGATCAACGGAATCTCTCTGGGCAGCATCTACGCCCTTATCGCACTGGGATACACCATGATTTACGGTATCCTGAAACTCATCAACTTCGCCCATGGTGACATCTACATGCTGGGCGCCTACATCGGCTTCGCGGCCACCACTATGCTGGGCCTGTCTTTCTTACCCGCAATCATCCTGTCCATGGCAGGCGCGGCCGTCATCGGCATCATCATCGAGCGTGTGGCCTACCGGCCCATGCGGAAGGCTCCCCGTATCGCCATCCTCATCACGGCCATCGGCGTCTCCTTCTTCATCGAGAACGTGATGATCCTTTTCGTCAGCCCCCAGCCCCGGACATTCCCCGCGGTCTTCGCGCCGGCTGTCTACAAGCTGGGACCCCTGGTGATCAACAGCCAGCAGATTGTCATCCTGGTCAGCGCCCTGGTGCTGATGGCGGTGCTGACCTACATCGTCAACCGCACCCGTATCGGCAAGGCCATGCGTGCCGTGTCCTATGACGCGGAGGCCGCCAAGCTGATGGGCATCAACATCGACAGCGTCATCTCCATGACCTTCGCCCTGGGCTCCGCACTGGCTGCGGCAGGCGGCGTGCTGGTGGGGATGTACTACAACTCCATCGACCCGCTGATGGGCATGGTCCCCGGCATCAAGGCCTTCGTGGCGGCGGTGCTGGGTGGCATCGGGATCATCCCCGGCGCCATGATCGGCGGTCTGATCCTGGGCGTGGTGGAGGCCCTGGTCAGCGGCTTCATCTCCTCCACCTTCCGCGATGCCGCGGCTTTCGGCATCCTGATCCTGATCCTTCTGTATAAACCCCAGGGACTCCTTGGGAAGAACGTGAGAGAGAAAGTCTGAGGTGACCACGATGAACAGTGTACGGAAATTCGATATCAAGGCACTCATCGGCTGCGCCATCCTCTTCGCCATCCTCCAGGGCATGCTGGAGGCGGACTTCATCGGCGCCTTCTGGGAGCTGAACATGGTCCTCATCTGCATCAATATCATCCTGGCGGCCAGCCTGAACATGATCAACGGCTATACCGGCCAGTTCTCCATCGGCCATGCCGGCTTCATGGCGGTGGGCGCCTATGTGGGTGCCATCATGACGGTGAAGCTGGGGCTTGATTTCACCGTGGCGCTCCTGGCGGGAACCGCCGGCGCTGCGCTGCTGGGTTTCCTGGTGGGCCTGCCCACCCTGCGGCTCAGCGGTGACTATCTGGCCATCGCCACCCTGGGATTGGGAGAGATCATCCGCATCACCATCCTCAACATTCCCTATGTGGGCGGCGCCTCCGGTCTCATGGGCATCCCCCGTCTGACCACCTTCACCAACGCCTTCTGGCTGATGATCGCCATCCTCTTCTTCATCAAGAACTTCAAGAACTCCGCCCACGGCCGGGCCTGCCTGGCCATCCGCGAGAACGAGATCGCCGCGGACACCATGGGCATCGACACCACGAAATACAAAGTGATGGCCTTCACCCTGGGTGCTGCCTTCGCAGGCACCGCCGGGGTGCTCTTCGCCCATTACTTCTTCATCGCCCATCCGGCATCATTCACCTTCATGCGGTCTTTCGACATCCTGACCATGGTGGTGCTGGGCGGTCTGGGATCCATGACCGGCTCCATCACCGGCGCCATCCTGCTGACCTTCATCTCCGCCCTGCTGGCTGATTTTCCGGAGTGGCGCATGATCGTCTACTCCCTGGCCATGATCATCCTCATGCTGTACCGGCCCCAGGGCCTGTTCGGCAGCAAGGAGCTCTCCATGAAGATGCTGCGGAGCCTGCGTATCGGAAGGGGGAAGGACAATGACTGACATGAACAGAGATATCGCCGGGCTGGACCCGGAAATGACCGCCATGGCGGAAGTGGCCGGCAGTGACGCGGAAGCGGTGAAAGCGGCCCGGGAGGAGATCGCTCCGAAGAAGACCCTGCTGGATGTCCGTGACATCTCCATGGTCTTCGGCGGCCTCCGCGCCGTGTCCAACGTGAACATGCATATCGACGAGGGCGAGCTGGTGGGACTCATCGGCCCCAACGGCGCCGGCAAGACCACCGCCTTCAACATGATCACCGGTGTCTACACCCCCACGGAAGGGGAGATCTGGTTCGACGGCGTGAAGACCAGCGGCAAGAAATCCTACCAGGTGACCCAGCTGGGCATGGCCCGTACCTTCCAGAACATCCGCCTCTTCAACGAGCTGACGGTGCTGGATAATGTGAAGATCGCCTTCAACATGCACGTGGGCTACAACCTGGCCCAGGCCATCCTCCGGGTGAAGAGCTACTTCACCTCCGAGGACACCATCACGGAACAGGCCATGGAGCTGCTGAAGCTGTTCAACCTGGACAAGTACGCCGACAGCCTGGCCAAGAACCTGCCTTACGGCGAGCAGCGCCGGCTGGAGATCGCCAGGGCCCTGGCCACGAAACCGAAACTCCTGCTGCTGGACGAGCCGGCGGCGGGGATGAACCCCCAGGAGACCAAGGAGCTCATGCATATGATCCAGTGGCTCCGGGACAACTTCAAGATCGCCATCCTCCTCATCGAGCACGACATGGGGCTGGTGATGGGTGTCTGTCAGCGGCTGTACGTGCTGGAATACGGCATCTGCATCGCCAATGGCACGCCGGATGAGATCAAGAGCAACAAACGCGTGATCAAAGCCTATCTGGGCGGGGAAGGAGATGACTGAGATGAGCATGCTTGAAGTGAACGATATCAATGTGTATTACGGCGCGATTCATGCCATCAAAGGCATCACCATCAAGGTGGAGCAGGGGGAGATCATCACCCTCATCGGCTCCAACGGCGCCGGCAAGTCCACCACCATGCACGCCATCTCCGGCCTGCTGAAACCGAAGACCGGCACCATCCGGTTCCAGGGGGAGGACATCACCGGCATGGCGGCCCACAAGATCGTGGCCCGGGGCCTGTGCCAGGTTCCCGAGGGGCGCCACGTCTTCGCCAACATGAGCGTGCTGGAGAACCTGGAGCTGGGGGCCTACCTCCGGAATGACAAGGAGGGCATCGCCCGTGACCTGAAGGACGTCTTCGAGAAGTTCCCCCGGCTGTGGGAGCGGAAGAACCAGATCTCGGGCACCCTGTCCGGCGGCGAGCAGCAGATGCTGGCTATGGGCCGGGCCCTGATGAGCCGCCCGAAACTGCTGCTGCTGGACGAGCCCTCCATGGGTCTCGCCCCCTTGCTAGTTCAGGAGATATTTAATATAATAAAAGAGATTAATGAGAGTGGAACCACCATCCTGCTGGTAGAGCAGAACGCGAAGATGGCGCTTTCCATCGCTCATAAAGCCTATGTTCTGGAAACCGGCCGTATCGCGCTGGAAGGTCCCGCACAGGAACTGCTGGACAGCGAAGCGGTGCAGAAGGCCTATCTGGGCGGCTGATCCGCAGGAGCGGAGCGGCCATGGATAGCGGAATGACATTGCGGACCGCGTCGGCGGCCTGACAGAGGGATTGTACCCAAGGAGGGACTTTTCAATGCTGGTAAAAGACATTATGACGGCTTCAGTGATAACCATTAATCAGACGAAAACACTGCTGGAGCTGCAGGAACTGATGAAAAACTCGGGTCTGCGGCGTGTGCCGGCTGTGAACGACGAGGGAATGATCGTAGGTATCGTCACCGACAAGGATGTGGCCATGGCCTCTCCTTCCGACGCCACCACCCTGTCCCGTTTCGAGGCCAGCTACCTGCTGAGCCGCATCAAAGTCAAAGACGTGATGACGCATAACGTGAAGACCGTCTATGCGGGAGCGGGCATGGAGGACGCCGCCAACCTGATGTACCGGGAGCGGATCGCTTCCGTGCCGGTTGTGGACGGGAAAGGGACGCTCTGCGGCATCGTGACGGATACGGACGTGTTCCGCGCCATGGTGGATATTTTCGGCATCGCCAGATCCGCCACCCGGATCACCATCGATCTGAAGGACAAGATGGGTGTGATTGCCGAACTGGGCAAGATGTTCGCCGACAGGGGCATCAACATTATCTCCTTTGTTTCCAACCAGCTGAAGGGCGAGAACGAGAAGGAACTGACCATCACGGCGGATCTCAGCCAGAGCGGTATGGATATCATTGAAGAAATCCGCGAAGCAGGGTATAATGTAACTAACATCACCACCCACAAAGGGGAGTGACCATGCTTCAACAAGTGGAATACAAGGCGGGACAGACCGTGCGGATGAAAAAAGCGCATCCCTGCGGCTCCGACTGCTGGGAAATCACCCGTATGGGTATGGATGTCGGTCTGAAATGCTGTGGCTGCGGCCACCGCGTCATGCTTCCCCGCGCCAAGTTCAACAAGGCGGTACGGGGGCTGGCGGAGAAAAAAGCAACTGAATAGGCTGTAAAACCGGGCACGCTGTCACAGGCGTGCCCTTATGACCGTGAGGACCTCTTTGGGAAAAGCCGCGGGGGATTTACGAGTTGAGGAATTTATTATTTAAGGAGAGATTTCATGAGTACTAATCTGGATGTAGGTATCGTAGGCCTGCCGAACGTGGGCAAGAGCACCTTATTCAACGCGATCACTAAAGCCGGCGCCGAGGCGGCGAACTATCCTTTCTGCACCATCGAGCCCAACGAAGGGGTGGTAGCCGTACCGGACGAGAGACTGGAAGTCTTGTCCAAAATGTTCAATTCCAAGAAAATCACGCCGGCCATCATGCACTTCGTGGACATCGCCGGCCTGGTGAAGGGCGCCTCCAAGGGCGAGGGCCTGGGCAACCAGTTCCTGTCCCATATCCGCAACGTGGACGCCATCGCCGAGGTGGTGCGCTGCTTCCAGGATGAGAACATCACCCATGTGGAAGGCAGCATCGACCCGGTCCGCGACATCGAGATCATCGACACCGAGCTGTGCCTGGCCGACCTGGACACCGTGGGCAAACGCCTGGAGAAACTGGCCAAGCTGGTGAAGGCCCGGGACAAGGAGGCCATCGCCGAGCAGGAGCTGCTGCAGCGGATCTCCGCCCAGCTGGAGGAGGTCATCCCCGTACGCCGTCTGGAGCTCACCGAGGATGAGCAGAAGATGCTCTACGACCTGCACCTGCTGACCAACAAGCCGGTGATCTACGTGACCAACGTGTCCGAGAGCGAAGCCGCCGACGCCAGCGGCAACCCCCATGTGCAGAAAGTGAAGGAGTTCGCCGCCAAGGAGAACGCCGAGGTGGTTGTGATCTCCGCCCGTGTGGAGGCCGAGATCGCCGAGCTGCCCGAGGACGAGGCCAAAGAGTATCTGGAGATGGAAGGACTGACGGAAGCCGGTCTGGACCGTCTGATCCGGGCGGGCTTCAAACTGCTGGGACTGCAGACCTACCTGACCGCAGGCGAGATGGAGAGCCGTGCCTGGACTATCCAGATCGGCACCAAGGCGCCCCAGGCGGCAGGCAAGATCCATACCGATTTCGAGAAGGGCTTCATCAAGGCCGAGATCGTCTCCTATGACGACCTGGTGCGCTGCGGCAGCAAGTCCGCGGCCCGGGAGAAAGGCCTGGTACGCCTGGAAGGCAAGGACTATGTGATGCAGGACGGCGACGTGGTGGAATTCCGTTTCAACGTCTGAATCATCCGCGGCGGCTCCGGCTGCCGCGTTTTTTATCGGAGAGAAGAAGTGGAGGATAGCATGTTCGACAGTCATAATCATTGCGAGTTTTCCTGCGATTCCCAGATGACGCTGGTGCAGGCCATCGCCGCGGCGGAGAAGGCCGGCGTGGGATTCATCGTCACGGAGCACTGGGATTACGAGTATCCCACCAATCCGGACAAGTTCCTGTTCGACCGGGACGCCTATTTCGCTAAGTACGCGCCCTTCCGTTCGGAGAAGGTGCTGCTGGGCATCGAGGTGGGGATGCAGCCCCATCTGGCGGAAAAGGAGGACCGGGTGGCGGCGGACTATCCCTTCGATTTCGTCCTGGGCTCCATGCACATGATGAACCGGCTGGACCTCTATGAGAAGACCACTTACCGGGGACTGACCCGGGAGGAGACACTCCATGATTTCCTGGAGGACAGCATCGCCTGCGTGGAGAACCATGACAACTTCGACTCCTTCGGCCATATCGACTATATCTGCCGCTACTGGCCCTATGAGCGGAAGGAGTTTGTCATGGAGGAGAACCAGGACCAGTGGGACCGGCTCTTCCGCACGCTCATCGAGAAGAACAAACCTATCGAGATAAACACCCGCAGACGGGGGGAGCCCGCCTCCGTGGAGGCGGTGCGCAAGTTGTACCGGCGATACCGGCAGCTGGGAGGCCGTCACTGCACACTGGGCAGCGACGCCCACCTGGCGGAGCATATCGGCAGAAGGCTGGATATCGCGTTAGCCCTGGCTGACGACGCGGAGCTCGTCCCTGTGTATTTCAGGGAGCGGAAGATGCTCGTCGACCGGGTCCGCTAAGAATCAGACACCTATGACAGGCGGTCTTTTATGGTAAAAAACATGACTACCGGTGATTCCCTGAAACTGCTTTTCGGTTTCATGGTGCCGCTGATCATCGGCAATATATTCCAACAGATATACAGCATCTCCGACATCATCATTGTGGGGCGGGCCATCGGGGTCAACGCCCTGGCGGCGGTGGGCGCGGCGGCTCCCATCTTCATGCTCTTCGTCATGATCACCCTGGGCCTGACCAACGGCTTCACGGTGCTGACGGGGCAGTTCTACGGCGCCGGGAATCTGGAGAAGGTGCGCCGCAGTGTGGCCACCAGCACCACCCTGAGTCTCATCTCCGTGGTGCTCCTGGACATCCTCATCTTCGGCACCCTGGACTGGACCCTGGAGCTGATGAACATGCCGGAGGTCCTCTATCAGGACGCCCGCAGCTACGTGGCCATCATCGCGGCGGGCCTTTGGGCCATGATGGGCTACAACTTCCTGTCCGGCATCCTCCGTGCCCTGGGGGACAGCCGGACGCCGTTGTACTTCCTCATCATCGGCGTGCTGGTGAACATCGTGCTGGCCCTGCTCTTCATCATCCCCCTGGGCTGGGGCGTCCCCGGCTCGGCCTACGCACTGGTGCTGTCGGAGGCCCTCTCCGTGGTGCTCTGCCTCTTCTACATCCGCAAGAAGTTCCCGGAACTGAACCTGCGGAAAGGGGACTGGAAGTGGGACACGGCTTTCGCCTGGCAGCACCTGAAGATGGGCATCCCCATGGCGGGGCAGTTCTCCGTCATCGGTATCGGAATCCTGCTGATCCAAGCGGTGTGCAACAAGTTCGGCCCGGACTATATCGCCGGCTTCACCGCCGCCATGCGGGTGGAGCAGCTGGCCCTGCAGCCCATGATCTCCTTCGGCATCGCCATGGCGGTGTTCTGCGCCCAGAACTACGGCGCCCGGAAGTTTGACAGGATCCGTTCGGCGGTGCGGAAATGCTCCATGCTGGCGGTCCTCTTCTCCCTGGTGTCCGGCCTGGTGGTGTTCTTCTTCAGCCAGGACATCGTGGCGGTCTTCATGGAGGGGGACCATCCCCGTGTCATGGACGCCGCGGTGCGGTATCTGCACTACAGCGTGCCCTTCTATTTCTTCCTGAGTCAGATTTTCATCTACAGGGGCTCGGTCCAGGGCATGGGCATCGGCAGTGTGCCGCTGATCTCCGCTACCATCGAGCTGGTCATGCGTACCGGCGCGGCGGAGATCCTCACGGAGTGGTGGGGCTACAAGGGCATCTGCTACGCCAGCCCCATAGCTTGGGTGGCGGCCTCCATCTTCCTTTTCTCCAGTTTCCATTACTTCCTGCGTCTTTTCGAGCGGGAGGAGCGGAAAGCCCGGGAGAAAAGAGAGGCGGAAACAGTATAAAAGAACAGACAGATCGCAGCGGAAAGCGGTGGAAGGATATTCCCCGTTTTCCGCTGTTGCATATTTAAACAAACTGTGCTATCATCAAGATGATTTTGCGGAACCCGGAAGACATCGGAAACGAGTTTTACCGGTCACTTTCGCAGAACAACTACAATTCAGTCATAAATCGCTTGGATCTGAGATGACCGGGACGAGACGCAATAGGAAATTTCTTGCGCATTCGTGGACGGGTGCGCTTTTTTTGTGCCATGGGCACGGAAGAGGCGCGCCCGGCGGATGCTTTGCGGCACGTTGCCTGAGAGGCTGTGGATACAGCCATGTCTCAACCGGCAACGTGCTTTTTTGCTGTCCGGAACAGGTTGTAACCCTGTGACAGCGCCGGTTGGAAGCGAGGAAAGGAGAGAGACGTGGAGATTGGCGTGATCGGAGCCGGAAAAGTGGGGAAAGCCCTGGTCCGCGGCCTGCTGGACGCGGGTTACGACGTGGGCGGCATCGCCTGCGGCAGTGCCGGATCAACGGGGAAGGCGGCAGCGGAGCTGGGCGTCCCCGGCATGACCCCGGCGGAAGTGCTGGA
>CALAZX010000120.1 GCA_937926555.1 uncultured Negativicutes bacterium
GGATCATCCATAAGAGAACTTACCGCAACCAGTTTATCCGACTTGACCAGCCCCAGCACAATCTGGTCCGTTCCCATGGAAAGTGTCATAATCCGTTGCGGTTTCTTTTTAAAATGGATTTCATCCCCCCGGCTGTCCACTACAGTATAGGGACCGTCACCGGGGTTCTTCATCGCGGTCTGCCCACATGGATTGTGGACCACTGCAGTCTTATCCGCACTCTTGCCGCCTCCCGTTCCGCCACAGCCGCCCAGCAGCACGGACAGCGCCAGCAGGACTGTCATCAGCAGTCTTGCCGCCGTTCCGGACAGCATTCTCCCGTCAGCGGTCCTGTTCTTTTTTCCCTTATATCTCTCACTCATGCTTTTCCACCCGTTTCTCTCTTCCTCATTCCGGCGCTCATACAATTATTCTGCGGCAAGCAGAATGTCAACCTTAAAACCGCATGCACAGAAAAAGGCCGCCTTCCGGAGAAGACGGCCCTGTTGTGTCGGAAATGATAACCGATGGGTTGGTACCCTTCAGATTATTTGTTCAGTTTCCAAACTTCTTCCATCAGGTTGGAATATTCTTTGTCCAGCAGCATCAGGATTTCGTCCAGAACTGCTTTCAGCAGAACTGCGTCGAATTTGTCGTCCTGAGCTACGAAGTTGATGTTCATCAGCAGAGCGCCGTCATCAGCGATGTTGAATTTGAACATACGGTAGCTGTTGTTCAGTCTGTTTACCAGAGTAGCCAGTTTCTCAACGTCCATGCCAACTGCCAGCTGTACCTGCAGCAGGGTGTAAACGCTCTTGTCTACCAGGATCGCGAAGGGCAGAACCTGTTTTTTAACTTCCATACGGCTGCGGAAGATAGCGGTCTCAGCTTCGTCTTTCAGTTCCTGAACTTCGAAGCAGTCAATTTTCTGCTCTTTGAAGAATTTTTTCAGTGCGGTGGTTTTTGCGTTCTCAACAACCTTTGCGGTCTCTACAACTTTTTCGTCAACTTTTTTCTTGTCAGCCATTGTAAATTCTCCTTTGATAATATATTTGATGCATTAATGACATTATACACTATTAGAGAGAAAAAATAAACTGGATTCCACATTTTTATCGCTTTTTACATCAAAAAGACTCATAAAAATACGAACAATCTTTCTTTAGAACTATTTTTCTCGCACACTGTGTTTTTCAAGGCGAAAACAGGGGACAGGGCGGCTTCCCGCCCCGTCCTGACACTGCATCCGGAAAACTCCGGTGAATGCTCTGTTTTCTTTTATCTTTATCAGAAGCTGAAGCGTACGCCTGCATCAACGCGCCACTTGTTGGTCACGT
>CALAZX010000121.1 GCA_937926555.1 uncultured Negativicutes bacterium
GGAGCGCAGGCGGAGAGCCTGTGACCCGCTGGAGACAGATGGCTGGTGCGCTGCTGCTGGCGGTGCTGTTCCTGCTGCCCCTGCAGTCTGTCCAGGCGGAGGTGCCGTTCGGTGGCCTGCCCCTGACGGAGGGGGAGAACGGTACGGTGCGGCAGCTGAAGGAGCGCTACAACTGGGCCTACTTCACCAACCTGGCGGTGCTGGCCTGCGCCGGCGCCTATGAGCCGGATACCTCGCCGGAGTTCGCCTATCTGGCGCAGTACGGCTGGAAGAGCCGGGCCTATGTGCTCCGGGACGGCCGGCAGGAAGTCAACTTCACCCTGCTGGAGACGTTGACGGAACGGGGGACACCGGTGTACATGGTCTCCTTCCGCGGCAGCGCCAGCAAAGGCGACTGGCAGGCGGACCTGACCACCGCCCTGGTTCCCTGGCGGGAGACGGACCAGCTGACCATGGCCGGGGTGGAGAAGAAGATGAAACTCTCCTCCACGGTGCCCCAGGTCCACAAGGGGTTCAACTCCTACACGGAACTGGTGATGGAGGCTCTCAGCGGCAGCGGCCGCTTTGTGGAGAGGAAGACGGATGCCGGCACCCCGGTATGGGACCTCTGCGGCGTGGATGGAACCTCCTGTGCGGAGGGGGAGACCGGCGCTGTGATTCCGGAGCTGGACATGGTGCGGCGGCTGGCGGAGCGGTCTGATGCGGAGCTGCTTCTCACCGGGCACAGTCTGGGCGGCGCCGTGGCCACACTGGCAGGCCAGCGGCTCATCGACCTGGGGGTGGCCCCCTCCCGGATCCACGTGGTGACCTTCGGGGCGCCGGCGGTGGGGAACAGGGCCTTCGCGAAAACCTACGGCAAGCGGCTGGAGCTGCTGCGGGTGACCAACACGGCGGACCCGGTGCCCAAGGCGCTGCAGTTCTTCTTCGGACGGTACCGCCAGTTCGGGCAGGAGAAGGATTTCGAGCTGCCCCGGCAGATCAGCAACATGCAGCACCCGGTGGACATGTACATGGACTGCAGTTTCCGGGAGTATTACCACCGGTATGACAAGGTGGTCACCGCCGACCTGATGGAAGCATGGCCCCGTGAGTGTGTCAGTGCCCCGCAG
>CALAZX010000122.1 GCA_937926555.1 uncultured Negativicutes bacterium
GAGATGACGAAGATGCCGGAGCTGGCCGGCAGGAAGGTGGAAGAGGCCAAGAAGGCGCGCTCCGACATGGGATTCACCGAGGTGACGGTGAAGGAGGAATCCAGCTCCAAGCCGAAAGACACCGTGATCAAGATGTTCCCCGCCGTGGGCGGCGAGCTGTCCAAGGAGACCCAGATCGAGCTGACGGTCTCCAACGGCAAGTCTGACAAGAGCAGTGCCATCGAATCCAAATCCGACGGCAAAGGCAGCCGCTACGCCGAGTTCGTGGTGCCCGGCAGAGGCCGGAAGCACATCTCCATCATCACATCCGACGGCAGCAGCAAGGCGCCGATCCATTCCGGCACCTACGAGGGCGGCTCCCGCGTGCGCCTGAAGATCGACAGCGGCGTGACCCGGGTTGAGTTCTATGTCGAGGGGAAACTGGTAGAGGCGCGTGACTGGTGATGAGCGAAGGAAGAGTATTACGGTCTTACAGCGGCTACTACTACGTGTCCTGTGAGGGAAAACTATACACCTGCAAGGTGCGGGGGGCCATGAAGAAGAACCGCTTTGCCCTCTGCACCGGCGACCTGGTCCGTTTCGAGACGGAAGGGGACGGGGATAAGGGGATGATCACGGAGGTGCTGCCCCGGAAGAACCATCTGGTGCGGCCCACCGTGGCCAATCTGGACCTGCTGGTGCTGACCATGGCGCTGGTGAATCCGGATTTCAGCCCCCTGATCCTGGACAAGCTCCTGGTGCTGGCGGAACACGCCGGCGTGCCGGTGCTCATCGTCCTCACCAAGGCGGACCTGGCGGAGGAGGGGATGGCGGAAGCCCTGAAAAAACGGTACGAGGCCGTGGGCTATCCCGTCTGCATCGTCTCCGCCCGGACCGGACTGGGCATCGAGGAGCTGAAAGAGAGGCTCAGCGGCAAGATCACCGCCCTGGGAGGCCCCAGCGGCGTGGGGAAATCCACCACGCTGAACGCGGTGCAGCCCGGCGTCCTCCGTCATACGGGGGAGGTCAGCGCCAAGATCGGCAGAGGCCGCCACACCACCCGCTACGCGGAGCTGGTGCCCTTCAACGGGGGCTATCTGGCGGACACGCCCGGATTCGGCAACGTGAGCATGGAGACCGTGCCGGAGGAGGACCTGGCGTCCTGCTTCCCGGAGTTCGCGGCCTATGCGGACAGCTGCCGCTTCCATCCCTGCAGCCATACCCATGAACCTTCCTGCGAGGTGAAGGCTGCCCTGGACAGAGGGGAGATCGACAGCGAGCGCTATCTGTCCTACACAACGATTCTGCAGGAAATAAAAGAGGAAAAAGCGAGGAATAATTACCGATGATCAAAATAGCACCTTCCATTCTTTCCGCGGACTTCGCGTTTCTGGCGGACGAGATCAAGAAAATCGAGAAAGCCGGAGCCGACTGGGTCCATATCGACGTGATGGACGGCAACTTCGTCCCCAACCTGACCTTCGGCGCCCCGGTGGTGAAGAAGATCCGCAAGACCACGGAGCTGTTCTTTGACTGCCATCTGATGGTGGAGCATCCGGAAAGCTATATCGAGGACTTCGCCGGGGCCGGCGCGGACCAGATGGTGGTCCATGCGGAGGCCACCTCCCACCTGCACCGCTGCGTGCAGGCCATCAAGGCCAAGGGGATGAAGGCCGGCGTGGCCCTGAACCCCGGTTCCTCCCTGTCCCTCATCGAGGAAGTGCTTCCCGACGTGGACATGGTGCTGCTGATGACGGTGAACCCTGGCTTCGGCGGGCAGAAATTCATCGGCACCGTGCTGGACAAGATCGGCCGTCTCCGCCGCATGCTGGATGAGCGTGGACTGAAGACCGACATCCAGGTGGACGGCGGC
>CALAZX010000123.1 GCA_937926555.1 uncultured Negativicutes bacterium
CGCCCTGACGGGACGGAAAGTGAAGGCGGACCTGGCCATGACCGGCGAGATCACCCTGTCCGGCAAAGTGCTGCCGGTAGGCGGCATCAAGGAGAAGATGCTGGCGGCCCACCGGTACGGCGTGAAAACCGTGCTGATGCCGGAGCGCAACGTGCAGGATCTGGCGGAGCTGCCGGAAAAAGTGAAGAAAGACATCAAATTCATCCCCGTGACCCATATGGACGAGGTCCTGAAACTGGCACTGGAGGAGAAATAACGGGGAAGCCCGCCGCCTTCACGGGTGGTGGGCTCCTCCCCTGTCATGCGCGCTGCGGTCTTCCCGGAGGAGAGGGGGACTGCTCCGCGTTGCGCCGCCGGGTTTCCGGAGACGGGCTTTCCCGAGGCCCGTCCGTGGCGGAGACCGGCCGCGGACCGCGTGGCAGCCGCTATTTTCCGCGGAAGCGGGACGGTGCGCCATATATCGCAGCTTGAAAATAAAAAATCGTCTGGAGGAATGTTGCATGGAAGGTATGTTTGACACTGATGTAGCAATTATCGGAGGCGGCCCTGCGGCCATCTACGCCGCCTGGGAGTTCAGGGAGAAATACCCGGACCTCTCGGTGGTCATCCTGGAGGAGGGACATCCGGTAAGCGCCCGTTTCTGCCCGCTGGCTGCGGGAAAGGTCAAGCAGTGCATCCGCTGCACACCCTGCGCCATCATGAGAGGTTTCGGCGGTGCCGGCGCCTTTTCTGACGGCAAGTACAATTTCACCACGGAATTCGGCGGCTGGCTGCCGGAATATCTGCCCAAACAGGAAGTGATGGACCTGATCGACTACGTGGATGGCATCAACTGCAGCCACGGCGCCCCCGGTGAGACCTTCACCACCAAGAACAGCACCATCGGCCGGCTGGCTCTGGGCCACGACCTGCACCTGCTCAACGCCAAGGTGCGGCATCTGGGCACGGAGAACAACCTGAAGATCATGGAGAACATCTATGAGGACCTGAGCCGGAACGCGGAGATCCGCTGCAACACCAAGGTGAGGACCTTCGAGAAGAAGGGGGATGTCTTCGAGATCTATACGGACAAAGAGGAGAAACCCCTGCGGAGCAAGTATCTCATCGCCGCTCCCGGCCGTGCCGGCGCGGAATGGTTCACCGATGAGGCCCGGAAGCTGGGCCTGTCGTTCAGCAACAACGCGGTGGACGTGGGTGTCCGGGTGGAAGTGCCGGCGGCTGTGTTCAAGCACATCACCGACGAGGTCTACGAGGCCAAGCTGGTGTACCGGACCAAGCAGTACAACGACCTGGTGCGCACCTTCTGCATGAACCCCAACGGCCATGTGGTGGCGGAGAACACTGACGGCATCATCACCGTCAACGGACACAGCTACGCTGACCCGGCTCTCCAGAGCAACAACACCAACTTCGCCCTGCTGGTGAGCAACAAGTTCACGGAGCCCTTCCAGGAGCCCCATCAGTACGGCAAGCGCATCGCCTCCTTCTCCAACATGCTGGGCGGCGGCGTGCTGGTGCAGCGTTTTGGCGACCTGATCAAGGGCCGGCGGACCAATGAGCGCCGGATGAAGAAGAGCTTCACCACCCCGACACTGTCCGCCACCCCCGGCGACCTGAGCCTGGTGCTGCCCAAGCGCCAGCTGGACGACATCATCGAGATGATCTACGCCCTGGACAAGATCGCGCCGGGCATGGCCAACGACGACACCCTGCTCTACGGCGTGGAAGTGAAGTTCTACAGCTCCCGCCTGGAACTGGACGGGAACCTGGAGACCACCATCCCCAACCTCTTCGCGGTGGGCGACGGCGCCGGCATCACCCGGGGTCTGTCCCAGGCCAGCGCCAGCGGCGTCCATGCGGCCCGTGTCATCGGCGACCGCGAGATGGCCCTGCGGGAGAAGAGCGGTAAATAAGCCCTAAGTGCCGCCCAGGAGCGGCAGGAGAGGAATCAGGCTGAGAACGGAACGGTCCGCGGCCGCGTGAGGCTGAGCGCGGACCGGATAAGAAAGACAGGAAAAGCCGGTGAAGGTCCGGAACAGGACCGGAAAAGAGAGACCGGAAGGAAGATATGAGGAAAACTATATTTTGAGTACGGAAAAAGTAAGGAGGGTGCACATGGCAAAAGGACAATGGGACATCATCCGTGCGGACTATGTGGCATCGGCGGTGAGAGCGGACCAGTATCCCAAACCGCCCATGCCGGAAGTGGCGTTCATCGGCCGCTCCAACGTAGGCAAGTCGTCACTGATCAACTCCCTGTGCCGCCGCAACAACATGGCGCGCACCAGTTCCACCCCTGGCAAGACCCAGACGCTGAACTTCTATGTGCTGGACGCGAAACGGACCCTGGAGGACGTGGAGGACCGGGCACAGTTCTATCTGGTGGACCTGCCGGGCTACGGCTTCGCCAAGACCAACAGGAAGAACAAGGAGCAGTGGTCAGGCTTCATCCGCAACTATCTGGCGGACTCCCCTAACCTGGAGATGGTCTGCCAGCTCATCGACATGCGCCACAAGCTGATGGACAGCGACATCGAGGCCTACAACTGGCTCCGGAGCTGCGGCATCCGGGTGCAAATCGTGCTGACGAAGCTGGACAAGCTGAACCGCAACGCCTCCGCCAAGCAGCTGGCGGCGTTCAAGAAGGCGCTGGACCTGGATGACAGCGGGATCATCGCCTATTCCACCCTGCAGCCCACCATGCGGAGCGAGCTGATCGGCCGCATCATGGACGTGCTGGAATCCTCCGCGGAGATTGTGGAGGAGGAAGGCTGAGCCTTTCCGCCGTGGAAAGCGGAATGACGGAAACAGGATCCCGGATGAGTCCCCGGGAAGGGAGCTGTCCGGGATTTTCGGGATTCCGGAGGAAAAATGGAAGTTTTTAAAAGTTTTTCCGAAAAAAGCAAATAAAGCACTTGACACACTTAATAGGAATAAGTATAATTAAGTTGTTAAATAAATATTTCGTACAGAAGTGTGAATTGGTGAAACTCCAATGCGGTCCCGCCTCCGTAAAGCCGGAAGACATTCTGTATAAGCATCATGCTTGGCCTGCGAGAGACAGGAAAAGATGTTTCACAAGTTGTACTTTTCTAGGTGAGAGTGGAGAGGTACGTTTGTCAGATATCTGGACCGCACTGTCTATGCAGCGCGGTCTTTTCTTTCCCTTGCAGGTCGAAATATTAGTTTAACGGAATCATAACTTTAGATTTGCTATTCACAAGTCTTTTTTAAAAGTTAGTTCCATCCTTCTCCTTCTCCTTTTTTTACACAGTTGCAAGTGGTTCCGACATCGACCATCGGCTCCCGGTACGTGCTCCTGTAAAGGAAGACCGGTCCGGCACCCCCCAATCGGGGAGATGTCACCTTGTTGCAATAAAAAAACCGCACTCTGGACGGTGCGGCTTTTTTATTTGTCAAATCCGGTCATCTTGACATTGAAGCCGGCTATTGATAATATAGAAGGGTACAAATTGAATAGGTAAAGGCCGTGAACGGAAGGAGTACGGAGCAGCCCCCTGAAGAGAGGATACGTAAGGTGAGAGGTATCCGGGAAGGCACTGCGGAAGGTAGTCCGGGAGCCGGATCTCTGAATATCCGAGTGGAGGGTAGGAGGTCCCGTCGACGATACGGTACATCGGCAGAGAGCTTTACGGGAAGGCATTGTACACGCCGCTTTTCCGTGAGGAATTCAGGTGGTACCGCGAGTCAATTCGTCCTGTTGTGAGAAACAACAGGATTTTTTTATTTTAGGAGGAAAGCAAATGGCAGAAGAACATAACATCCCCAAAACCTACGACCCCGCGTCGGTCGAGAAGAAATGGTACAAATTCTGGGAGGAGCACAAGCTGTTCCACGCGGAACCGGAGGAAGGCAAGAAACCTTTCACCATCGTGATCCCGCCTCCGAACATCACCGGCCAGCTCCACATGGGCCACGCCCTGGACAACACCCTGCAGGACATCCTGATCCGCTGGCACCGCATGATGGGCGACAACACCGTATGGTTCCCCGGTTATGACCATGCAGGCCTGGCCACCCAGATCAAGGTGGAAGAGGAGCTGATGAAGACCGAGGGCAAGAGCCGCTACGACCTGGGCCGCGAGGAGTTCGTGAAACGGGTATGGGAGTGGAAAGAGCAGTACAGCAGCCGCATCATCAACCAGCTGAAATGCCTGGGCATCTCCTGCGATTGGGACCGTCTGCGTTTCACTATGGATGAGGGCTGCTCCAAGGCTGTCCGCGAAGTGTTCGTGTCCCTCTACGAGAAGGGCCTGATCTACCGCGGCACCCGTCTGACCAACTGGTGCGTCAACTGCAACACCGCGCTGAGCGACATCGAGGTGGAGCATGAGGACGATATGGGCCATCTGTGGCACATCAAGTATCCGGTAGTGGGCGAGGAAGGCACCTATCTGACCATCGCCACCACCCGTCCGGAGACCATCCCCGGCGATACCGCCGTGGCTGTGAACCCCAACGATGAGCGCTACGGCCACCTGGTGGGCAAGAAGATCATGCTGCCCCTGATGGACCGTGAGATCCCCATCATCGCCGACGAGTATGTTGACCTGGAGTTCGGCACCGGCGCCGTGAAGATCACCCCGGCCCACGACCCCAACGATTATGAGATGGGTATCCGCCAGAACCTGGAGAGCATCGTTGTCATCGACAAGAACGGCAAGATGACCGCGGAATCCGGACGCTACGAGGGTCTGGACCGCTACGCCTGCCGCAAGCAGATTGTGAAGGACCTGGACGACATGGGCCTGCTGGTGAAAGTGGAGGACTGCCCCCACTCCGTAGGCCACTGCCAGCGCTGCGGCAATGTGGTTGAGCCCCTGATCTCCACCCAGTGGTTCGTGAAGATGGAGCCCCTGCTGAAAGCCGCCACCGACTGCGTGAAAGACGGCCGCAGCAGCTTCGTTCCCGAGCGTTTCACCAAGAACTACCTGGGCTGGATGGAGAATATGCATGACTGGTGTATCAGCCGTCAGATCTGGTGGGGCCACCGGATCCCGGTATGGTACTGTGACGACTGCGGCGGCGAGTTCGCCTCCCGCACCGATATGGATGTCTGCCCGAAATGCGGCGGCCATGTCCATCAGGACGAGGATGCGCTGGACACCTGGTTCAGCAGCGCCCTGTGGCCGTTCTCCATCATGGGCTGGCCGGAGAAGACGGACCTGCTGAAGCAGTTCTATCCCACCAGCGTGCTGGTTACCGGCTACGACATCATCTTCTTCTGGGTTGCCCGCATGCTGATCATGGGCATGGAATTCATGGAGGAGATCCCCTTCGAGAAGATCTTCATCCACGGCCTGGTACGCGACGAGCAGGGCCGCAAGATGAGCAAGTCCCTGGGCAACGGCATCGATCCGCTGCAGGTTATCGACCAGTACGGCTGTGACACCCTGCGCTTCATGCTGATCACCGGCAACACCCCGGGCAACGACATGCGTTTCTACTGGAACCGCGTGGAATCCACCCGTAACTTCGCCAACAAGATCTGGAACGCGTCCCGGTTCGCCCTGATGAACCTGGAAGGCTACGATCCGGAAGCCGAGAAGGCTCCGCTGACCCTGGCGGACCGCTGGATCCTCTCCCGCCTGCAGGATGTGGCCTCCGATGTCACCGCCCTGCTGGACAAATTCGAGCTGGGCGAGGCCGGCCGCTCCATCTACGACTTCATCTGGGGCGAGATCTGCGACTGGTACATCGAGCTGGCGAAACCCAGACTGTACGGCCGCGAGGGCGAAGCTGCCAGAGCCACCGCACAGTCCGTGCTGGTTGAGGTGCTCACCGGCGCCATGAAGCTGCTGCATCCCTACATGCCCTTCATCACCGAGGAGATCTACCAGGCACTGCCCCATGACTGCGAGAGCATCATGATCAGCCCCTGGCCGGTAGCCGATCCGGCGAAGGTGGACAAAGAGGCGGAGAAACTGATGACCGCCATCATGGACGCCATCAAATCCATCCGCGAGATGCGCGCCCAGGTGAACGCCAACCCGGGCAAGAAAGTCCCCGCCGTTATCCTGGTGGAGGACGACCTGCTGGAAGCCATGAAAGCCAACGGCGGCTATATCGAGCTGCTGGCCAACGTGGATCCGCTGGAACTGGTTCCCGCCGGCAGCGACAAGCCCGAGAATGCCATGGCCGCTGTCAATGCCGCAACGGAAGTGTATCTGCCGCTGAAAGGCCTGATCGACGTGGAGATGGAGACCGCCCGCCTGAACAAGGAGCTGGCAGGTCTGGAGAAAGAGATGAAACGCGTCTCCGGCAAACTGAACAATAAGAACTTCCTGGCCAAAGCGCCTCAGGACGTGGTGGAGAAGGAGCAGGCGAAAGCCGACGAGTTCACCGCCCGGATGAAGACCATCCAGGAGCGTCTGGACTACTTGAAGACCATCTGATCCGGAGCAGGAAGCATCGGAATAGAATAGAGAGAACTGGACCGGCCGGGATTTTCCGGTCGGTTCTTTTTTACCGCTTTGACGGGTATGCCACGGGTGTAATATAATGGTAACGTCATCAGTGGAAAAATATATTGATACTATAGCTGTGAGATATGCTATTTAAATGAAGAAAGTTGAGACGAAAGCTGCGGCGATGACGGCTGACGGGCGGTGCGGAAGCCCTCCGGAAGCGGGTCGGAGCCGGGCGAGCGGAAAGGAAGAGCCGGAATGAACGAAGCAGAACTGGGAATACGTGCCGGAGGGGCGATCATGCCCGGGGCGGAGGAGTACTTCCTGCCCGGGGACAGGGACCGCTGCGTGGTGCTGACCCATGGCTATACGGGCACGCCGGCGGAGCTGCGGCTCCTGGGGGACCATCTGAACCGGATGGGATTCCCGGTGCTGGGCGTGCTGCTTCCAGGACACGGCACACGGGTGGAGGATCTGGCGAAGACCACGTTCTCCGACTGGGTGGCGGCGCTCCGGGAGAAAGTGGAGCGGGTGGAACGGAACTTCCCGGAGACGGCCCTGGTGGGCACCTCCATGGGAGCCAGCGTCAGCCTGCAGGTGGCCTGCGGGAAACCGGTGGACCGGGTGGTGACGCTGTCCGCGCCTATCCACACTTTCCACGACGAGCACATGAACGCGGCGGATTTCTGCGACGAGGCGGTGTATGCCCCGAAGCCGGTGCGGGAGTTCCCGGTGCCGGCCAGGTACTATCTGGCTTATGACAGATATCCCCTGCGTCCCCTGGCCACGGCTTTCCGTGAGATCCGGAAGATGGAGGCGGGGTCGTTGAAGGCGGTCCGCTGTCCCATCCTCATCATGCAGTCACGGGTGGAGAAGACGGTCTGCCCCGAGAGTGCCCAGATCATCTACAACCAGGTGGGGTCCCGTCAGAAGGAGATCGCCTGGTTCGACCATTCAGGCCATCTGCTGGCCATCGAGGCGGAGCGGGAGAAAGTGTTCGACAAGGTCGGGCAGTTCCTGCTGGAGCCCTCAGAAAAAAAGGATTAGAGGAGTAACGCATATGAACTATCAGGAAGCATTGGAATATTTGGAGAGCCTGGGCCAGTTCGGCATCCGGCCGGGTATGGAGCGGATCACCCAGCTGCTGCTGGTGCTGGGCCATCCGGAGAATCAGATCAAGTGTATCCATGTGGCGGGGACCAACGGCAAAGGCAGCGTCACCTCCATGATCACGGACATCCTGCTGACGGCGGGGCTCCATGTGGGCAAGTTCACCTCCCCCCATCTTGTGCGCTACAACGAGCGGTTCCAGCTGGACGGGAAGGAGATCTCCGACGAGGATTTCGCCGCGGTGCTGACCAAGGTGCGTGAGGCCGCGGAGCAGATCGTGCGGAACGGCGCCGCGGACCAGCCCACCCAGTTCGAGGTGCTGACGGCGGCGGCTTTCTTCTGGTTCGCCCAGGAGAAGGTGGACTACGCGGTGATCGAGGTGGGCCTGGGCGGCCTGCTGGACTCCACCAACGTGATCAAGGAGCCGGTGGTGACGGTGATCACCAATATCGCCATGGACCACACCAAGGTCCTGGGCGACACGCCGGAGCGGATCGCCTTGCAGAAGGCGGGTATCATCAAGGAGAAGGCCCCCGTTGTCACCGGCGCGTCCGGTGCCGCATTGGGCCCCATCCAGGTTGTCAGCGCGTTCAAGCAGGCGCCTATTTATGTGTATGGCGTGTCTTTCCACGGGGAACCCCTGGAAGGCTCCATGGACGGTCAGAAGTTCACCCTCTGCGCCGGCACCAACTACCGGTCGGACTATGAGATCCGTCTGTCCGGCGCCCATCAGGTGATGAACGCATCCCTGGCGGTGGTGGCTGCGAAGATCGTGTCCAAAGGCGACCCCCGCATCACCGAGGAACATCTGCACCAGGGCGTGAGCCGGACAGTATGGCCGGGCCGCCTGGAGAAGATCGGGGACCGGCCCGACGTGATCCTGGACGGAGCCCACAATCCCGACGGCACCGAGGCCCTGCGCAAGGCCCTGGACACCTACTATGAGGGCAAGCCGGTGGATTTCGTCTTCGGCATGATGGGGGACAAGGACATGGAATCCGTGATCAAGGCGCTGATCCGTCCCTGCGACCGGGTACTGACCGTGAAAGCCGACGAGGGCGAGCGGGCGGCCACCGCGGAGGAGCTGGCGGAGCTGGTGCGGAAGCACGGCGGAAACGCCGAGGCGGAGAGCGACCTGGCGGAAGCTTTCGGCAAAGCGCGGGAACGGGCCGGCGAGGACGGCGTTGTCTGTGTCTGCGGCTCCCTCTACCTGGTGGGCCGTTTCAAGAAAGAAGTGGAGCTGCGGTGACAGACCGCGGCTGAGATAAAAATCCGGGACACCGGTGGCGCATGCACAAGCCGTAAGAGCGGCAGAGCGTGCGGAACCGCTGGCGGAGAAGATAGGGGAAGCGTGGCGGAATGGAGATACAGAAGCGGGATTTCATAAAAGAGAACAGCCGGATGAAGCAGGGCCTGCTGGTCCTGGCGTTCAGCATCGCTTTCGACCAGACCCTGATGGGGGTGCTGGTGACCCTCTGCCTGGGGTACGGGCTCTGGCTGGCACGGCGGCAGCGTCATCTGCCCCGGCTTTTCCTCTGGCCGAAAGGGCTGCGGTACCTGCTGCTGGGGCTGTGGGCCCTGGGCTACCTGTCCCTTCATAACCCTCTGGTGCAGCATGCCGGGGTGTGCACGTTCAACTTCATCTATGTGACGGGGCAGTATGTGGCGCTGATCTGGCTGCTGTCCCGGTTCGGCGGCAGTTTCGTGCCGCCACGGATTTTCTCCCTGCTGCCTGACGGGAGCCGGAAGGGAACCGGCGGGGGATGCGGGGCAGAAGATGTTATCGAATTCCGCGGCGAAAAATCGGAATCCGTATCTTTCGCAGATGAACGGGGCGAAGCGCCTGCTTCCGGCGGCAGTGGTGGCGGGGACGGTGTGCTGTCCCGCTGGCGTCATGCATTCCGGCGGCAGCCCTTCCCGGTGCAGCTCCTGCTGGTGCTGGGCGGCGCCTCCTGTATCGTGGTGGTGCTGGGCATCCTCCAGCATTTCTTCGGCACGGTGACCGACGGCGCCTGGATCGACCGGAACGCCAACCCCCTGCTGAAGGTGCGGGTCTACTCCTCCTGGGAGAACCCAAACATCCTGGCGGGGTATCTCTGCCTGGTGGCATCCTATGTGATGGGGTTCATCAGCGTGACAGAGAACCGGCGGCAGCGGTGGGGCTTCTTCGGCTTCCTGCTGCTGACGCTGCTGTGCCTGGTGTTCACTTTCTCCCGGGGGTTCTGGATCGCTATGACGGTGCAGCTGCTGCTGTTCGTGGCGGTGTTCTACCACCGGGGGATCTGGTATCTGCTGGGCACGGGCCTTGTGGGAGGCCTTCTGGCGGGACCGGCCATCTGGCAGCGGCTGGCCACCCTGCGGGATGTGATGGAGGATTCCTCGGCGGCCATGCGGCTGGGCTATCTGGAGATCGCCCGGGCCATCATCGCCGACCATCCTTTCGGCATCGGCTGGTACAACTACCGGTACATCTTTCCGGAGTATGACTATTACTTCAAGAATCCGGACGTGATCATGTATCACTGCCACAACCTGATCCTCAACATCACGGCGGAACTGGGGGTCCAGGGCGCGCTGCTCTTCGTCCTGGCCTGGCTGTTCTTCCTGCGGATGGCCTGGGAGCTCCACCGGCGGGGCCGGTTCTCCTGGATCCGGGGATATGGCAGAGGGTATCTCATCATGTCCCTGGGGATGCTGGTGGGCGGCATGGGGGACTATGTCTTCTTCAATGTCCGGATGGGGATGCTCTTCTGGACGGCCTCCACACTGCTGCTGCTCTGCCGGCAGTACCAGTCCTACGGGAAGGCGGCGGACAGTTCCGCACCGGTACGGACAGAGCGCGGCTGAGAACAGAAGATGAGAACGGAACAGGAAAACGGGCATGGCATGAAAGTGTCAGGCTGACGTCATGACGGCGGTCCCTTCGGGGGACCGTCTTTTTTTGTGTCCGGATCAGGAGAATGTGGGAAACGGGATGCGGTTGAAGCGGCGGAGGGGAGGCTGATGGAGCGGGAAGAAGAAATGGGAGAAAAACCGGGACGCTTATGACACACCAGGGACGCTTGGAAGGGCGCTGGATAAGGGGAAGGCGGTATCATGCGGAGAAGGGGACCCACTGAAAAATATTTTCGCATTTTCTCAAAAAAGAAGTTTACAGAGAACAGCAGTATAGGTATAATAAAAGCAATTAGAGTATACTAATGAAGATTAAGGCTACCTTATACAATACCGGAAAGAGGAGAGAGGAAAATGCGCCTGAGAGATATCGCCGAGACGCTGCACTGCCATATCCTCTGCGGTGACGAGTACACCGGCAGAGAGGTGGACACCTGCTGCAGCTCCGACCTGATGGAAGACGTGATGTCCTTTTCCCGCCCCGGCACCCTGCTGTGCACCGGGCGTCTGGACCACAAGGTGGTCCGCACCGCGGTGCTGTGCGAGCTGGGAGGCATTCTGCTGGTCCGGGGCTGCAAACCGGATTCCGCGGCAGTGCTGGAAGCGGATTCGGAGAACATTCCCGTCCTGGTGACGGGGCTTGGCATGTTTGATGCCAATGGGATGCTGTATGGACTGGGATTGAGAGGCTCTTACTGGCCGAAAGGAAGAATCTGACCATGAGTAATGACATCAAGCGGATGGAGTTCACCATCCATGGAGATAATTTCTCCCGTATCGGCGAGGTGGCCGGTAAAATAAACCGTCTTCTGCAGAATCTGGGATTCCCCCGGAATCTGGTGCGCCGTGCCGCGCTGGGCGTGTATGAGGCGGAGACCAATGTGATCATCCACAGCCTGGGCGGTGGCAGCCTGGTGCTGGAGATCCACCCCAACCTGGCCCGCATTGTGGTGCAGGACCGGGGACCGGGGATTCTGGACGTGAAGAAGGCGCTGCAGACAGGCTGGACCACGGTGTCCGAGGAAGCCAGGAGATTTGGTTTCGGCAACGGCAACGGGCTCCCCAACATGATGGCCTGCGCGGACAGCTTCGCTATTGAGGCGGCTCCCGGCGGGGGAACATGCATCACCATGGAGTTTGTACATAAATAATCTGCCCGGACCCGGTGGTCATCCCCTTCGGGAAGGGTTTGAACGGGTCGAATTATGAAACTTTATATTTACAACATCCGCCCGGGGGGAATAAAAGTACATAATTATTCCGGAGAAGTCCTTTTCCTGGAATGCGCCTGATATAAGTGGAAACAAAAGTCCTCCGAAAAAGAATTTTCGGAGGACTTTCCATTTTTTGACATTACATCTTTCTCTTGCTTTAAAAGGGGGAAACTGGTATTATTAACGTAACCGCGTTATGTGTATTTTTATGAAGAAAACTGACGAAAGGCTGAAAGCCTTTCGGAAAGCGGCTTTTCTCATATTATCTCTGACGCAGGGGCAACCCTTGATAAATCCATTCGCTTTTTATGTATATTTGTGGTATAATGGCAATGGAAAAAAAGCATTTCCCAAGAAGTGTTTATAGTATTTTTTTGCAGATGAATCCCCAGAGTCCGAAGGACATTCTAAGGATTCTATTGTCTTGTTTTACAGTTCTTTCCTGAGTTTGGCAATGTCTTGTTTCATCAAGTTCTGCACGAAATTTGCTGAAACAAGTTTGTTTTACCTGCGGGATGCTCCGCAGAAAATTTCTCACAATTATTTAAGGAGGAAGGTAAAATTATGGTTGATGTAAACGACATTAAAGATCGTGTGGAAAGTGCAGCCGCTCTCGCTAAGGTGACCACCGCTGAAGCAGCTGCCGAATTTATCAAAGACGGTATGAACGTTGGTGTTTCCGGCTTTACTCCGTCCGGCTATCCGAAAGCAGTTCCGATGGCTCTGGCGAAGAAAGTGGCTGACGGCGCCAAGATCAAAATCAATCTGTACACCGGTGCTTCTGTAGGCCCGGAAATCGACGCAGAACTGGTTAAAGCAGGTGCTATCGACCGCCGTGCTCCGTACCAGACCAACAAAGAGATGCGTAACGCCATCAACGCTGGCGAGGTTAAATACACCGAAATGCATCTGTCCATGGTAGCTCAGAACATCCGTTACGGCTTCCTGCCCAACCGGAAAGACATCGAGATCGCTATCATCGAGGCTTGCAAAATCATCGACCTGGGCAAAGGCCAGATCGGTATCATCCCGACCACTTCCATGGGTAACAGCTCCTCTTTCGTACAGAGCGCTAAAGAAGTTATCATCGAAGTGAACACCACTCAGCCTGCTGAGCTGGAAGGCATGCATGACTCCTACGTTCCCCTGGATCCTCCCGAGCGGAAAGCTATTCCTATCGAGAGACCTGAGGATCTGATCGGCACTCCTTACATCCCCTGCTCTCTGGACAAAGTTGTTGCTGTTGTTCCCTGTGACATCACCGACAAAACCCGTCCGCTGGGCGACATCGACGAAGACGCTAAGAACATGGGTAAAAACCTGGTTGACTTCTTCAAAGAGGAAGTTAAAGCAGGCCGTCTGCCCAAGAACCTGCTGCCGCTGCAGTCCGGCGTAGGCTCCGTTGCTAACGCTGTTATCAACGGTCTGGTCAACTCCGACTTCGAAGATCTGACTGTTTACACTGAAGTAATCCAGGACGGCATGTTCGACCTGATCGACGCCGGCAAACTGCGTGTTGCTTCCGGTACTGCCCTGAGCCCGTCTCCGGACTGCCTGAAGAAATTCTACGCAAACCTGGACAAATACAAAAAACATCTGATTCTGCGTCCGCAGGAAATCTCCAACAGCCCTGAAGTTGCACGTCGTATCGGTGTAATCGCAATGAACACCGCTATCGAGGTTGACATCTACGGCAACGTTAACTCCACTCACATCTGCGGCACCAAACTGATGAATGGTGTTGGCGGCTCCGGCGACTTTGCACGTAACGGTTTCCTGACCGTATTCTTTACCAACTCCCTGGCTAAAGGCGGCAAAATCAGCTCCGTTGTTCCGTTCTGCTCCCACATCGACCATCCCAGCAACGACGTTGACGTTATCGTTTCCGAGCGCGGCGTAGCTGACCTGCGTGGTCTGTGCCCGAAAGAGAGAGCAGAGCTCATCATCGAGCATATCGCCAACCCGAAATATCAGCCGCTGCTGAAAGATTATTTCAAACGTGCTTGCGAAGCTTGTGGCAACAGCCAGACCCCGCATCTGCTGGATGAGGCTTTCTCCTTCCATGACAGATTCAACAAAACCGGCAGCATGGAAAAATAATCAAAAGGCTTGAAATCTGATACAAAAAGTATTAGAATAAATTATCGATGGGGCTGATTACTTTTTCAGCCTCATCCCCTTACTAATTTTGTTGACATGATCCATGAGGATCTTGTTATAAATCTTACCGTCAATGACGGACACTCTCACCATAATGTGGACTGTCCAAACCACATTGTGAAACACCAATATTCTAAGGAGGATTTGAGAATGGCAAATGAAACTCTGAAAGCGGGATTTGACAAGTATATGGCTGGCGCTGACGCGAAAGCTGCCAAATTCCCCGAACGCGAACATCTTGAACCGAACCGTCTGTACACTCCTCTCGACATCGAAGGCTTTGACTACGAGAGAGACCTGGGCTTCCCCGGTCAGTTCCCTTACACCCGTGGTGTACAGCCCACTATGTACCGTGGCCGTTTCTGGACCATGCGTATGTACGCTGGTTTCTCCACTGCTGAGGAATCCAACAAACGTTATCGTTACCTGCTGGCTAACGGCGGTAGCGGCCTGTCCTGCGCATTCGACCTGCCGACCCAGATCGGTTATGACTCCACCGATCCGATGGCTGAAGGCGAAGTAGGTAAAGTAGGCGTAGCTATCGACTCCCTGGCCGACATGGAAATCCTGTTCGACGGCATCCAGCTGGACAAAGTTTCCACCTCTATGACCATCAACGCTCCTGCTTCCGTACTGCTGTGCATGTACATCGCAGTTGCTAAGAAACAGGGTGTACCTCAGGACGCTCTGCGTGGTACCATCCAGAACGATATCCTGAAAGAGTACGCAGCTCGCGGCACCTACATCTTCCCGCCGGCTCCCTCCATGCGTCTGATCACCAACATCTTCGAGTACTGCTCTCAGTATGTACCGAAATGGAACACCATCTCCATCTCCGGCTACCACATCCGTGAGGCTGGTTCCACCGCTGCTCAGGAAATCGCTTTCACCATCGCTGATGGTATCGCTTACGTAGAAGCAGCTCTGAAAGCTGGCATGGACGTTGACGCATTCGCAGGCCGTCTGTCCTTCTTCTGGAACGCTCACAACAACGTACTGGAAGAGGTTGCTAAATACCGCGCTTCCCGTCGTATCTGGGCTCGCGTTATGAAAGAAAGATTCGGCGCTAAGAAAGAAAAATCCATGATGCTGCGTTTCCACACTCAGACCGCTGGTTCCATGCTGACCGCTCAGCAGCCGAACAACAACATCGTTCGTGTTGCTCTGCAGACCGCTGCAGCTGTTATGGGTGGCACTCAGTCCCTGCACACCAACTCCAAGGACGAGGCTCTGGCTCTGCCGACCACTGAATCCGTAACCATCGCTCTGCGTACTCAGCAGATCGTAGCTTACGAATCCGGTCTGGCTGACACCATCGATCCGCTGGGCGGCTCCTACTATGTAGAGGCTCTGACCAACAAGATCGAGAAAGAAGCTATGGAATACATCGAGAAGATCGACGAGCTGGGTGGCGCTCCTGCTGCTATCGACAAAGGCTACATCCAGAAAGAGATTCAGGATTCCGCTTACAAATGGCAGCTGGACGTTGAGAAAGGCCGTCGTGTAATCGTTGGCGTTAACAAGTTCACTCAGGAAGAAGAACCTCCGAAAAACCTGCTGCGCGTTGACGGCTCTGTAGGCAAACTGCAGGCTGAGAAGATCGCTGCTGTTAAGGCAAAACGCGACAACGCTGCTGTAGAAAAAGCTCTGGCTGACCTGGAAGCTGCTTGCCACGAAGATGAGAAGACCAACCTGGTTCCCTTCATCCTGGCTGCTGTTGAAGCATACGCAACCGAAGGTGAGATCTGCGGCGTAATGCGTAAAGTATTCGGCGAATTCAAGCCCCATACCGCATTATAATTCATAAGAATATAAACCAATAAACGGAGGTAGAAATAAATGGCTAACATTAAAGTATTAGTTGCTAAACCGGGTCTGGACGGACATGACCGCGGTGCGAAAGTTGTAGCTCGTGCTCTGCGCGACGCTGGTTTTGAAGTTATCTACACCGGCATCCGCCTGACTCCCGAACAGATCGCTGAAGCTGCTCTGCAGGACGACGTTAACGTTGTTGCTCTGAGCCTGCTGTCCGGCGCTCACAACACCCTGTTCCCGAAAGTAGTAGAACTGCTGAAAGCTAAAGGCATGGAAGACGTTCTGGTTATCGGCGGCGGCGTAATCCCCGAAGCTGATATCGCTGGTCTGAAAGCTGCTGGCGTTGCTGCAGTATTCACTCCGGGCACCCCGACCACCAAAGTTGTTGAATTCATCAACGACCACTTCAAAAAATAATTACTGCTGACAGCGGTAATTTATAAGGACAACAAGCCGGGCTTGCCCGGCTTGTCCCTTATTTTTCAATTTTAGAAGTATTTCCACAGATTGAGATTTTAAAAATATTCAACAAGGCGGTGTGATAAAAAAGCTATGGATATTGTTGAAGAGATTTTGAAGCATAATCGTCTTGCACTTTCGAAAGGCATTACTGCCGTTGAGAACGAACACGACAATGCAGTCGAGATCATGACGAAAATCTATCCGCACACCGGTAACGCATATGTAATTGGTATTACCGGACCTCCTGGTGCAGGTAAGAGTACCATGACCGACAAGATTGCAAAAGAGTTCCGTAGACGCGGCAAAACTGTTGGTATTGTTGCAATTGACCCGACCAGCCCTTATTCCGGCGGCGCTATCTTAGGCGACCGTATCCGTATGATGGATCTGGTTATGGACCCTGATATTTTTATTCGCTCGATGGCTACACGCGGCAGCCTGGGTGGTTTATCCCAAAAAGCCGGTGACGCTGTAAAACTGATGGACGCTTTCGGCATGGATGTAATCCTGGTAGAGACCGTAGGCGTTGGACAATCCGAAGTTGATATCGTAAAAACTGCTGATACCACCATGGTTGTTGTTATCCCGGGTATGGGCGACGACATCCAGGCGATCAAAGCAGGTATCCTGGAGATTGGCGATCTTATCACGATCAACAAAGCTGACCGTGAGGGAGCAGACAAACTTAACATTGAAATGGAAATGATGTTGGAATTAAATCCCGAAAATGTTGAATGGCGTCCGCCCATCAATCGGACCATCGCCAGCAAGGATATCGGTACGGACAAAGTTGTTGACTCCATGGAGGCACATCGCGAGTACCTGATCAAATCCGGCAAGCTGGCCGAAATCCGCAAGAAACGCATCAAGACTGAAGTTGCGGATATGATCAACGTTCGGGTTAACCGTTACATAGATAAAAACGTTATCCAGACCGAAGGGTTCGCAGACACAGTTGAGAAACTGGCTACCCGCGAGCTGGAGCCTTACAGCATTGTAAGTGATATTGTTGGTAAGGTGCTGAAATAAATCAGTGCCTCATATATAATAATTTCTTAGGAGGAGATTCTTATGTTTAAATGTGTTGCTGTTGACCATGTAGGTATTGCTTGTGAAGATCTGGACCTGTCCAAGAAATTCTACACCGACATTCTGGGTTTGGAATGCACCGGTGAGGAATCCGTTCTGGACCAGGGCGTTAAAACCGTATTCATCAAATGCGGCGAAACCCTGATCGAGCTGCTGGTGGACATCACCGAGAACAACGATGGTCCTATCGGCCGCTACATCGCTAAAAACGGCCAGGGCATCCAGCATATGGCTATCCGCGTTGACGACCTGGAAGCTGCTATCGCTGACGTTCAGGCTAAAGGCGCTCGTATGATCGACAAAGCCCCCCGCGGCGGCGCTGGCGGAATGGACATCGCTTTCGTTCATCCGAAATCCGTTGGCATCCTGCTGGAACTCTGCGCTCCGGCTAAAAAATAATCTTAAGTCCAAGGGCTTTCGATTAGTTGTTTGATTACAGTCCCGCCCGTCGAAAATACGGGCGGGTTGTAATATAAAATTTTTAGTTCTCCCAATAATTTATGGAGGTGTCAGAACTTGACTACTCAAGCAAAAATTGAGAAAATGCTCAAAAAGTCCGAAGTAATTCTCGGCGCTGGTGGTCCCAAAGCTATTGAAAAACAGCATTCCAAAGGGAAAATGACCGCTCGTGAGAGAATTGCAGCTCTGCTGGATGAAGGTTCTTTCGTTGAATTGGACCGTTTCGTCCGTCATCGTTGCAACAACTTCGGCCAGGAAAAGAAAGACCTGCCCGGCGAAGGCGTAACCACCGGCTACGGCACCGTAGACGGCCGCCTTGTTTATGTATTTGCTCAGGACTTCACCGTTGAAGGCGGCTCCCTGGGTGAAATGCATGCAAACAAAATCGACAAAGTACAGAGACTGGCCCTGAAAATGGGTGCTCCGATCGTTGGTCTGAATGACTCCGGCGGCGCTCGTATCCAGGAAGCTATCGACGCTCTGGGCGGTTACGGCAAACTGTTCTTCAATAACACCATTTCTTCCGGCGTTATTCCTCAGATTTCCGCAATCATGGGTCCTTCCGCTGGCGGCGCTGTTTACAGCCCGGCACTGACCGACTTCATCTATATGGTAAAGAACACTTCCAAAATGTTCATTACCGGCCCGGCAGTTGTTAAATCTGTAACCGGTGAGGATGTAACTCAGGAACAGCTGGGTGGCGCTATGACCCACAACTCCCGTTCCGGTGTTGCTAACTTCGCTGCTGAGAACGACGAAGACTGCCTGCAGCAGATCCGTTATCTGCTGAGCTTCCTGCCTTCCAACAACGTTGAAGGCGCTCCGATCGTTGATACCGGCGATGATCCGCTGCGTACCGACGACGCTCTGAACAACATCTGCCCCGATAACAGCAATGCTCCGTACGACATGTACGACGTTATCGCTTCTATCGTGGACAACGGTGAGTACTATGAGAACCAGAAATACTGGGCTCAGAACATCATCACCTGCTTCGCACGCATGGACGGCCAGACCGTTGGTATCATCGCTAACCAGCCGAAAGTTATGGCTGGCTGCCTGGACATCAACGCTTCCGATAAATCCTCCAGATTTATCCGTTTCTGCGACGCATTCGGCATTCCTCTGCTGAACCTGGTTGACGTTCCCGGCTTCCTGCCCGGCACCGTTCAGGAATACGGCGGCATCATCCGTCACGGCGCTAAGATGCTGTATGCTTACTCCGAGGCAACTGTACCCAAGATCACTCTGATCACCCGTAAAGCTTACGGTGGTTCTTACCTGGCTATGTGCGCTCAGGAACTGGGTGCTGACCAGGTTATCGCTTGGCCTACCGCAGAAATCGCTGTTATGGGACCTGCTGGCGCTGCCAACATCATCTTCAAGAGAGAAGAGCCCGAACAGAAGAAGAAGAGCACCGAAGAGTATGTTGAGAAATTCGCTACTCCTTATGTAGCTGCTGAGCGCGGCATGGTTGATATCATCATCGAACCTAAGAACAGCCGTCCTGCAGTTATCAACGCTCTGAGCATGCTGGCGACCAAACGTGAAGGTCGTCCGGCTAAACGCCACGGCAATATTCCGTTGTAATTCTTTACGACCCTATATTGCTTAAGCGCTTAACAAAGAAGACGAGGTGAAATAAATGGGTCCTGTTACCAATAATCCTTTCCTGGTTGCAATCATCAATATGGTCATCGTATTTGGCGTACTGATCGTATTGGGCGTACTGATGCATGTCCTGGAAATGATTGATCCGACTAAAAAAAAACAAGTAACTAAGGCTGCTGCACCTGCCGCTGCTCCGGCTGCTGCACCCGCCGTTGCCGCTCCGGCTGCAAAGGATAACAGCGAGGAAATCGCCGCTGTTATTGCTGCTGCTGTTGCTGCTGCTGGTTGCTCCGCAGACAACCTGGCATTTGTTCGTATCACGAGCAGATCTAATGCTTGGACTTTAAACGCCAACGCAGAAGCTATCCAGGCCTGCAAACCTTTCTAAATCCTTAGGCTGAAAGCCTTAGCAAAAAAATTTTTAAGGAGGATTTTTATCCATGAAACAGTATACTATCACCGTTAACGGTACTGCATATGAAGTAGAAGTTGAAGAAAAGGGCGGCGCTGTTGCTGCTGCTCCGAAAGCTGCTCCGAAAGCTGCTCCCGCTCCGGCTCCGGCCGCTGCTCCGGCTCCGGCTCCGGCTGCTGCTCCGGCTCCGGCCGCTAAACCGGTTGCTGCTGGCGCTGCTACCGTTGAAGCTCCGATGCCCGGCAAAGTGCTGAGCGTAAACGTTAAAGCTGGCGACGCTGTTAAATCCGGCGACGTTCTGCTGATCCTGGAAGCTATGAAAATGCAGAACGAGATCATGGCTCCGGCTGACGGCACCATCGCTGACGTTCGCGTTTCCGCTGGCCAGACCGTTAACACCGGCGACGTAATGGTTGTTATGTAATTAATTTCTGTTCAGATATATCCGAAGGGCTCCAAACGCTGATGGAGCCCCCCGGGTTTTGACGGATTAGGGTGATTATTTTATTACCCTGTTTTCTTGTACCCAAAACTAAAATCTATATGAGTGGAGGATTAACTAATGGATGCATTCATAGTTTCCTTAGCGTCCGTATGGGCAGACTCCGGTTTCGAAGGTCTGACCAGCGGTAACGTTATCATGCTGCTCGTTGGCCTGGTACTGCTGTACCTGGCTATCGGCAAAGGCTTTGAGCCCCTGCTGCTGTCCAACATCGCATTCGGCTGCCTGTTGGGCAACATCCCCAAGACCGGTTTCTTCACGGATCCCGGCGTTATGCAGGTTATCCTGTTCGGTATTCACAACGAAGTATTCCCGCCTCTGATTTTCTTAGGCGTAGGTGCGATGACGGACTTCGGTCCCCTGATCGCTAACCCCAAAACCCTGCTGCTGGGCGCTGCTGCTCAGGCAGGCGTGTTCGTAGCACTGATCGGCGCTATGATGTTAGGTTTCGACCTGCGTGAAGCTGCCGCTATCGGCATCATCGGTGGTGCTGACGGCCCGACCGCTATCTACCTGTCCGTTAAGATGGCTCCCCATCTGCTGGGCGCAATCGCGGTTGCAGCTTACTCCTACATGTCTCTGGTGCCCCTGATCCAGCCTCCTATCATGAAGCTGTTCACCACCAAAGAGCAGCGTATGATCAAAATGGATCAGCTGCGTTCCGTATCCCGCTTCGAACGTATCGTATTCCCGATTTTCTCTACCATTTTCATCTCTCTGCTGTTACCCCCCGTTTGCTCCCTGATCGGTATGCTGA
>CALAZX010000124.1 GCA_937926555.1 uncultured Negativicutes bacterium
CCTGCCGCCATGGCCTCCTCTCACGGTCTCCCGTGGAAGGGTCATTTGGTGTCCTTGCGGAAGGCCACCTGTTTCGGTCCCATCTCCACCACGTTCTCGGGGATGATCACGTCGTCGAAGCTGATGCTCCGGGTGTGGATGGTATGGTTCCACTCATGGTCGTTGCGGTGTACCCAGCCCAGGAAGGTGATGGGGATCCAGCTGTAGATGAAGACAGGATATACCAGCAGGTACACCCAGGACTTCACGGAAGCCCGGATCTTCCAGAGCACGGTGATCGGGAAGATATACTGTCCGATACCGATGATCTGCCACACCTGCAGAGGCAGCACCTCATACAGGATGTTGGTGTAGAACGGGATGAAGTTGTAGATATAGGTGCAGATGACGAACACGGTGGAGACCAGCAGGAAATACGGCTGGATCAGGTTGATCATGCCGTCCAGCACCACCACATTATGCTCCTTGATGCCTTTGGCCAGCATCTTGGGGATGTAGCGGTTGGCCACGTCGAAGTGACCCTGCGCCCAGCGTTTGCGCTGGTTCCAGGCCGCCTTGAAGGTCAGCGGCTTCTCATCGTAGATCACCGCGTCGTGGGCCCAGGTGGTGGGAATGTTCTCCATCAGGGCCTTCATGGTGAACTCCATGTCCTCGGTGAGGCAGGTGGCGCCCCAGCCGTACTGCTTCAGCAGCTTGGTGTCAATACACATGCCGGTGCCGCCCAGCACGCAGGACAGGCCGATATTGTACTTGGCCAGGTGCCATACGTGGTTCACGATCCAGAAAGAGATGGCGAACATGCCGGACACCCAGGTGTCCTCGGGGTTCTTGGAGTCCAGGTAGCCCTGGATCAGGCGTTCCCCGCTGCACAGATGGTTGTTCATGATCTTCAGAAAGTCGGGATGCACCAGGTTGTCGGCGTCGAAGACGCAGACAGCGTCATACTGGCGTTCCAGTCCGAACAGGCGCTCGAACATCCATTCCATGGCGAAACCCTTGCCGCGGCCGGTCTCGCTGAACCGCTCATAGACGATGGCGCCGGCATCCCGTGCCACCTTGGCGGTCTGGTCCACGCAGTTGTCCGCCACGACGAAGATGTCGTAGAGTTCCTGCGAGTAATTCAGTTGTTTCAGGTTATCCACCAGCTGCGCGATAACCTGCTCCTCGTTGTGAGCACACACAATCAGGGCGAAAGTACTCTTCTCCTCGAACTGCTTGGTCTCCTTCATCTTGCCGAACAGGCCGAACCAGGAGATCACGAAGTAGTAGATGGTGAAGAAAACAATCAGGAGCTGCAGTGGTATCATAACGATATCAAAGTACGAGCTCATTCAAACACCTCAGCTTTTCTGCTGTCTGACAAACAGGGACACATATACCGCGTTGATTATTCCGGCGATGAAATAAGTGAACATGCATACGAAGGGCCAGCCGGAAGGCCGCAGATACAGAAGGTAGAGTCCCACAACCACCGCCAGGATGACGGGGTAACGGTACATGGGGTTGCCTTTTCCCTTGAAGTCGGGGAATTTCACATTGCTGTAGAGAATCAGGGCGATAGCCAATGTCATCACCGCGGTCATCACCGGTGTGAATACGAATCCGGAGAGGACATAGGTGGCCAGACAGCAGGCACCTGCGGGAATCGGCATACCCTGGAAATAACCGTGCACTTCGGCGGAGTTCACATTGAACCGCGCCAGGCGCAT
Organism: uncultured Negativicutes bacterium; assembly: GCA_937926555.1. Lineage (GTDB taxonomy): Bacteria > Bacillota > Negativicutes > Acidaminococcales > Acidaminococcaceae > Succiniclasticum. Next base: position 1,710 of record CALAZX010000124.1, read on the forward strand.
CGCGCCGAAGAAAGTATATAATCCGGCGATTATTTTACCCCACCAGCCCAGGTCTGTCAAGCCGAACTGGTAGATCATGATGGCCGGAGCCACACCGAAAGCGCAGAGGTCGCAGAGGGAGTCCATCTCCACCCCGAAAGGTCCCTGCACGTTCAGCATGCGGGCCGCTCTGCCGTCCATGGAGTCCGCCACCACGGACAGGATGATGCAGATGGCAGCCATGGTGAAATCAAGCTCAATCGTATAGAAAATGGACACAACACCCAGCACCAGGCTGATGCCGCTGATGGTGTTGGGTACTATCCGTTTATAGTTCATCAGTCTCTGATCCTCCCAAGAATTGTCTTACCGCCGGTCACTTTGTCCCCTTTTTTGCAGAGGATCTCCACGTTCTTCGGCACCACCAGCTCCGTGCAGGAGCCGAACTTGATCATGCCGTAGCATTCGCCCTGTTCCAGGTACTTGCCCAGATTCACCCAGTTGACGATGCGGCGGGCCAGGATGCCGGCGATCTGGATCACCAGGACACGCATCCTGTCGTTCTGCAGACCGATGGCGAAACGCTCATTCTCAAAAGTGGCCTTGCTGTTGAAAGCAGGCAGGTAGTTGCCCACGGTGTACCGCTGGTATTTGATCTCGCCGGCGGCGGGGCTCCTGTTCACATGCACGTTGAATACGGACAGGAAGATCGTCACTTTGTACGCTTCCTCGTGCAGGTACTCATCATCGAAAAACTCCGTCACACCCATCACCGTGCCGTCGGCAGGCGAATACAGCAGGGAGTCGTCCTTCGGCGTCACCCTGTTGGGATTGCGGAAGAAATACGCGAAATAAATGGCCAGCACAACGGGTACGATCGCTACATAGATATCAGTGAGAAAATATGTGATGACAGCGAGCACCAGAGCCGCTCCAATGAACGGATAACCCTCTTTGACAATAGGCATCGGCCGTCCTCCTTCCAGTTGTTCAGATTATTCCCCATTCCATCATATAATTATAATATAGAATGAGATGTTTGTCTAATTTTACCCTTTGTACGGGAAAAAAGAAATTTCCCGGAGGACTGTGCATGGCAATGCTTCCATCCGCCGGGTATCTCTGTGTTGTCGTGTTACATTTTTGCCGTCCGGGGACACCGCCGCCCGCTCCTGCGGGGGATCGTCTGCGATGCTCACGGATATGCCGGCGCTTACCGCCGGTTCTTCCGCTCCCGGCGCACGGCCAGGACGAATTTCGGCAGGGCCAGCATGCGCACGAAGCGCTTGGGCTGCTTGCAGAGGCGGTAGAACCATTCCAGTCTGGCCTCCTGCATCCATTTGGGAGCCCGTTTCACTTTGCCCGCCAGCACGTCGAAGCTGCCGCCGATGCCCATCAACAGATAGGGCTTCAGGGCTTTTGCGTGGCGCTGGAGCCATTTCTCCTGCTTGGGTGCGCCCAGGGCCGCGAAAAGGATGTCCGCGCCGCTGGCGTTGATCTCCGCCACGATGGCGTCCTCCTCCTCCGGCTTGAAGTAGCCGTCCCGGCAGCCCACCACCTGGAGCTCCGGCCAGCGCCGTCTCCCCTCTTCGGCAGCGGCCTCGGCCACGCCGGGGGTGCCGCCCAGGAAGAAGACTTTGAACCCTCTGGCGGCGGACTCCTCCAGGAGCCGCACGTAGAGGTCGTAGCCGGCCACACGCTCTTTCACGGTGTAGCCCAGATAGTTGCCGGCCCATACGGTGCCGGCGCCGTCCGGGAGGATGATGTCCGTGTCCTCCAGCAGGAGTCTGCGGTATTCCGGGTCCTCCTGGGCCATCATGATGATCTCCGCGTTGGCGGTCACCACGAAGCAGCGCTCATGGGCGGCGGTCTTCCCGCTGAGAAGCGCCACGCTCTCGTCCATGGTGTAGGCGTGGACGGGGATTCCCAGAATTGTCGCGATATTGTCCATCCGGACTCCTCCTTCTCCGTTCCTTGTTCTCTCTTGTCTGTTCTTGCTTGTCCGGGGCGCCTTCCCTTCCGGGATGGGGCCTCTTCTTATTCTCCGGCGTCCGCTCCCGGAAGGAGGGCCGCCGTTTCTCTCTTATACCTGCGCCTTGTCCTCGGGGACGGTGAGGAACTCCATGCCCGGATTCCGCTGGAGGATCCAGTTCAGGGCCCACTCGTTGTTCACCAGGATTACGGGGCGCTGTTTCTTGTCATATACCAGCATGCCGTTGTCCAGGCCTTTCAGGTTCTCGATCTTGGCCGGGTCGTCGGCGATGACCCACCGTGCCACAGTGAAGGGCAGCTGGTTCATCACCAGTTTGGCGTTGTACTCGTTGTTCAGGCGGTATTCCAGCACCTCAAGCTGCAGCTGGCCGACTACGCCCACAACGAAGCTCTCCAGGCCCACCTGCTTCTGGCGGAACACCTGGATGGCGCCCTCCTGGGACAGCTGGATAATGCCTTTCTCGAACTGTTTGCGTTTCAGGGAGTCTTTCGGCTGCACGCGGGCGAAGATCTCCGGCGGGAACACGGGGAAATCCTCGAAGCGCAGTTTCAGCTTATCGTCGCTGAGGCTGTCGCCGATGCCGAAGATGCCCGGGTCGAAGACACCGATGATGTCGCCGGGGTACGCCTTCTCCACGATGGAGCGCTCAGCCGCCAGGAACTGCTGGGGCTGTGCCAGTTTCACCGGCTTGCCGCTCTGCAGGTGATGCACGGCCATCCCCTTCTCGAAGACACCGGAGCAGATGCGCATGAAGGCCACGCGGTCTCGGTGGGCCGGGTTCATATTGGCCTGGATCTTGAAGACGAACGCGCTGAACAGCGGGTTGTCCGGCTGGATCAGCTCGCCGTCAGCCAGGGTACGGGGCTGGGGCGGCGGGGACATCTCCAGGAAACGCTCCAGGAAGTCCTGCACGCCGAAGTTGGTCATGGCGCTGCCGAAGAACATGGGAGTCAGCTCGCCACGGTTCACCTCGTCCATATTGAACTCCTCGCCTGCCATGTCCAGCAGCTCGATGTCGTTCTCCAGGTTCTCGAAGAGCTCGTCGCCGATCATCTCCTTGACTTTCGGGTCGTGGACGCCCAGGACGATGGAGGACAGCTGTTTGGAGCCGTGGCTGGAGTCATGCTGGAACAGGGCCACTTTCTTGCTCAGACGGCTGTATACGCCTTTGTAGTGGCCGCCGGTGCCGATAGGCCAGGTCACCGGGAACACTTTGATCTGCAGCACGTTCTCCACTTCCTGCATCAGGTCCAGCGGCTCGCGGCCGTAACGGTCCAGTTTGTTGATGAAGGTGAAGATGGGCAGATGGCGGCGGTGGCATACCCAGAACAGTTTCTTGGTCTGGGGCTCCACGCCTTTGGCGGCGTCGATCAGCATGACAGCGCTGTCGGCGGCCATGAGGGTACGGTAGGTGTCCTCGGAGAAGTCCTGATGGCCCGGGGTGTCCAGGATGTTCACCCGGTAGCCCTCGTAGTCGAACTGGAGCACGGAGGAGGTGACAGAGATGCCTCTCTGCTTCTCGATCTCCATCCAGTCGGACAGAGCGTGCTTGTTGGATTTTCTCGCTTTGACGCTGCCTGCCAGATGGATCGCTCCTCCGTACAGCAGCAGTTTCTCCGTCAGCGTGGTCTTACCTGCGTCAGGATGGGATATGATCGCGAATGTGCGACGGTGTTCTATCTTGTGTTTTAAATCTTCCATGTTCACTCCTGCAATTCTTTCCTTGATTTCACATTGCTGTGATGTTGCCACTTTCTTTTCCCGTCCTCAGGCCAAAGCCCCGGGGGACGGACGGTCCTGCGCCTCCCTCAGGGGAAGCCGCGGCCGCAGGCGCGTACCCGGTCAGCCGAAGGGGTTGTTCCGGGGAGGCCACACATCCTCGCGGACCGCTCCGCCCCTCACGTTCTGCCGGCGGGTTCTTGCCAGACCCGGCTGCACGGTG
>CALAZX010000125.1 GCA_937926555.1 uncultured Negativicutes bacterium
TTCCGCCGGACCGGGCACGCTGTCCCCGCTCCCGCGGAAAAAAAGGCACCGGGGGAACCAACCCCGGTGTCCATTCCCGGCCGCTCCCTCTCCGGAACAGCCCTTCTGAAGCCGTTTACGCCGCCTGTGGGCGTTTGGGGCGCCCGGTGCGGCTCATTGTCCCAACCGGCGCTCCAGCATCTCCACAACCGTTCTGAGGACCTTCAGGCGCGCATAGTCTTTGCCGTTGCCCTCCCCGATGGTCCAGGCGGCGTAGGATGTGTCCGTCCGGTCCAGCATCTCGTTGACGGCGGCCTCGTACAGGTCCCATTTGGACCGGTTCCGCCAGTCCTCGTCGGTGATCTTCCAGACTTTCTCCGGATTGGCCTCCCGCTCCTTGAACCGCTCCTCCTGGGTCTTCTTGTCGATCTGGATCCAGAACTTGGCGATGGCGATGTCCGCCTCCGCCCACTGGCGCTCCATCTCGTTGATCTCCTCGTAGCCCCGGCGCCAGTCGCAGTCCGGGGTGATCTGTTCCACCCGCTCCACCAGCACCCGGCCGTACCAGGTCCGGTCGAAGACCGCGATCTCGCCCTTCCGGGGCACATTCACCCAGAACCGCCACAGGTAATGGTACATCCGCTCCACCTCGTTGGGGGCGGCGTAGGGATGGACCGCGAAACCCATGGGATCCAGCGCCGCGGTGACACGGCGGATGGAGCCGCCCTTGCCTGCGGCGTCCCAGCCCTCGAAAGCCAGCACCGTGGAGATGCCCCGGTTGAAGGCCTCCACCTGCAGCTCCTTGAGCCGTTTATGATACGCTTTCAGCTCTTTCTTGTATTCGCTCCGCTCCACCTTCCGGTCCAGGTCCACCCCGGAGAGGATGGCGGGGACTCCCTGCCTTGCGCTGAGTCCCGTAGCCGGCAGCTCCGACGCCTTCCGCGCTTTGAAAAGCTCCAGCTCCCGGCGCAGTTCCTTCAGGATGGGGGTGTAGATGTCGTGCTCCGCCACATCCAGGTCCTCGCCGCTGACCACATGCCAGGGGGCGTGCTCCGTGTCGGTGGCGGTGATCATCCCGTCATAACGGCGGAGGAACTCCTCATAGTTCCCCACCTCCGAGTAGATCTCCGCGAAAGCCTTCCAGGGTTTCCCCTGGGCTTTCTCCGCTTTCTTCCGGTTCTCTTTCTGCTGTTTCTCCGAAATGTGGACGAAGAATTTCAGCAGGCAGTACTGCCCGTCGGTGAGCTGGCGCTCGAAGGCGTTCACCGCCTCGAAGGATACCGGGCAGATACCCTTCCCCTCGCCGTCCACCTCCGCCTCGTTCTTCAGGTAGTACCAGCTGTGCCGGTACACCGCCATGTTCCCCGGCTCCGGCAGCAGCTGCCAGAAACGGGTGAAGAAAGGCTGCCCCCACTGCTCCTCGGTGAAACGGGAGGAGGAGTGGACGCGGAACCCGCGGGCGTCCATGTTCTGCATCAGCCGCCCCAGGATATCGCCGCGGCGGGAATGCCGCCAGCCCTCCAGGACGATGATGACCGGCATGCCCGCATCCCGGCAGTCACGCTGTATCTGGCCCAGCTCGTAGCCCAGGCTCTCATCCATCAGCTTTTTGAAATCCTCTTTTTTGATCCGTCGTTCCAGGTCCACATCCTCAAGCATCAGAAATCCTCCCCCCAGCCTTTCAGAGACCTGGGACTCCCCAGGATCTCCGCCATGCTGATCCCCCGCCGCAGGTCCGCCCGGGTCAGGGGCTCGATTCTGTTATTGCCGGCCGTCGCCGCCGGAAACACAGGTCCCGGCAACGATGCTCCGGGTTCCGGCGCGTCGGATATCTCCGTGGCGGCCATCTCCTCGACCTGCCGCACCCGGCCGGTGGTGGTGGTGCCGCGGATACTGCCGTCCAGGGCGTTCCGCAGCTGGTCCGCGATCTCGTCCACCACGTTCCGCATATCCGGAAGCACCATGCCGCTGCCTGCCGCAGGAGTCTCACCGGGTCCGGCAGTCTCCGAGGAGACCACGATGTCCGGCAGCTCCACCGCGGAGTCCACGCCATGGACCTCTCCGCCGGAAGCGGTCTGGGAAGGGAACCGGTCCGGAAATGCCCGGGCCGCCTCCTCCACCAGTCTCCGCTTCAGCTCCTCCATATCACGAGTCATGTATATGCTCCTTTCCGCTCAACCGCACAGCCGTCCGTACCGCTCCCCTGTCATTTCACGGGAGTGGAGGGACCTGCGGTGTCGGGACCGGAGATGGATTTCCGCATCTGGGTGTCCGCATTGATGTTGTTCATGCGGAAATAGTCCATCACGCCCAGACGGCCCTGCCGCAGGGCTTCCGCCATAGCCAGAGGAACCTCTGCCTCGGATTCCACGACTTTCGCTTTCATCTCCTGGGTGTAGGCCTTCATCTCCTGCTCCTTGGCCACAGCCATGGCGCGGCGCTGTTCCGCCTGCGCCTGGGCGATGCGCTTGTCGGCGTCCGCCTGGTCGGTCTGCAGTGCGGCGCCGATATTGCGGCCCACATCCACATCAGCGATGTCGATAGACAGGATCTCGAAAGCGGTGCCTGCGTCCAGACCCTTCTCCAGCACGGTGCGGGAGATATGGTCCGGGGATTCCAGCACATCGGTATGTCTCTCGGAGGAACCCACGGTGGTGACGATACCCTCGCCGACACGGGCGATGATGGTCTCCTCACCGGCGCCGCCTACCAGGCGGTCGATATTGGCACGTACGGTGACACGGGCTTTGACCCGCAGCTCGATACCGTTCTTGGCCACCGCGCTCACCTGGGGCGTGGTGATCACTTTCGGGTTGACGCTCATCTGTACCGCTTCCAGCACATCACGGCCGGCCAGGTCGATGGCGCAGGCCCGCTCGAAAGTCAGCGGAATCTGGGCCCGGTGGGCGGCGATCAGCGCGTCGATCACACGGTCCACATTACCGCCTGCCAGGTAATGGGCCTCCAGCTGGTTCACATTCACATTGAGCCCGGCCTTGTTGGCCTTGATCAGGGGCAGCACGATCTGATACGGGGGAACCCGGCGCAGACGCATGCCCACCAGGTTCATGATGCCCACGTTCACACCGGCGGAGATCGCCGAGATCCACAGCCCGATGGGCACGAAATTCAGGAATACCAGCACAAAAATAATAATCAGTATAAAGGTGAAACCACTACCAAACAGAAGACTCATCATCTCTTCCCTTCCTTCTCATCCTTTTCCACATTCATTTCAACGTTCGTTTCCATGTTCTTTTCCTCGGACTTTCCGGCGGCCGCTTCCACGGGTTTCCGGCAACCTTCTCAGAGGCCGCTTCCCCCGTTTCTTTCCGCGGACTTCTCAAGCTCCGCTTCCGCGATCTCTTCCACGATGATCTTGTTCCCTTCCGTCTCGCAGACCACCACCGGCCGGTCAGCCGGGATGAACTCGCCCCGGGTCAGCACATCCAGGCGCTTCCCGTCGATACGGGCCGTGCCTGCCGGTCTGAGAGGGCTCAGGGTGCGTCCGGTCCGGTGCAGCCAGTCCTCCTCCGGTTCCAGCGCCGCGGCGTCCTTATGGCCGCCTTTCTGCCGCTCCCAGAGGACGAAGGGGTTCCAGCGGCTCTCGCTGGGCAGATACCAGCAGAGAAACAGGATGATCGCCGCCAGCACCAGGTAGAACGCCGCCAGGATGCCTATCGCCGCGGCGCCGCCACCCAGCAGGTAGAAGAACGCCAGGGTCAGGCAGATCACGCCGCTGATGCCGAAAATCCCCACACCGGGAGTCATGGCCTCGATGCCCAGCAGGATGACGCTGCCCGCCAGCAACACAATTATCTCCAACAGATTCCCTCCTCCGCTTCAGATTCACTTGCCTTTCCGGCTGTCCGGCAGCCCTCCGGATTTTCCGGCAGCCCCCTTTCCGGGGAACTGTCCGGGATCCGCACTGTGCAAAACAGCCTGTACTCTTTATTATACCCTATTCTCGACTGTCACGCTATCAATTCCGCAACCATGGGCAACAAAAAAAGACAGTGTCTCAAGACACTGTCTTCATTGCTTACTTCAGCAAGTCACGCACAATGGTATTGATCCGTCTGCCATCAGCACGGCCCTGGACCTGGGGCATCACGGTTTTCATGATTTTGCCCATTTCCTTCATGCCGGTCGCGCCGGTGGACTCGCTCGCTTTTTTCACGATGTCGGTCCATTCCTCGTCGCTCAGCTGTTCCGGAAGATATGCGTTCAGCACTTCCAGTTCCG
>CALAZX010000126.1 GCA_937926555.1 uncultured Negativicutes bacterium
ACGCCCGCGGCCGCGCCGGCGGGTATCACGATGGTCCGGTCGTTCTCCGCCTCACGGGGTTCCTCCCCGGTGAGGTTGCCGGTATGGTTCTCCGTCAGGCTGGCCGCCCGGGAGAGAGGCATGGAATCGTCCACATAGGTGTGGTTCCCGGCATAGAGGTTCTTCTTGGCCTCCACCAGGTCCTGGCAGAACTGTCCTGCCGTCTGGTACCGGTCGCCCAGCTTCTTGGCCAGGGCCCGGTCGATGATTTTCTGCAGCTCATCGGGGGCTTCCGGCCAGAATGTCTTCAGCGGAGGCGCCTGGGCGTCCAGCTGCTTGCGGATGATGGCCAGGGGGCTGTCACCCTCGAAGGGGACATGTCCCGTCAGCATCTCATAGAGCACAATCCCCAGGGGGTACAGGTCGGACTGGGCCGTCACCTGGAGCCCCTCGGCCTGCTCGGGGGAGATGTACCGCACGGACCCCACCAGGGATGTGGTGTAGGCCATGGTCTCGTTGGAGACGATCTTGGAGATGCCGAAATCCACAATCTTCGGCACCATGTTCTCCGTCAGGATGATGTTCTGGGGTTTGATGTCACAGTGGATGATGTTGTGCTTGTGGGCGTGCTCCAGGGCCGATGCCAGCTGCACCGCCAGGGCCAGCGCCAGGGAGGGATGGAGGCTTCCGTGCTCCTCCTCGAAGACCTTCAGGGTCACCCCTTCCACGTATTCCATGACGATATAGGCCATGGAGTCCTCCTCGCAGACATCATAGATATTGATGATGGAGGGATGGATCAGACGGGCTGCGGAACGTGCCTCCCGCCGGAACTGGTTCAGCTGTTTCTTGTCCCGTGCGAAACGGTCGCGCAGTATCTTCACTGCCACCTTCCGTTCCAGCAGGACGTCTTTCGCCAGATACACTTCCGCCATGCCGCCGAAACCGATGGGTTTCAGAATCTCGTAGCGTCCTTGCAAAATCTTACCGACCATGGCGTTCTCCCTCCTTCTCTTCCTCGATTCTACCGTCTATCCGCACCAGGATAAAGGTGATATTGTCCTTGCCGCCCCGTTCCAGGGCTTCTTCCATGAGGCGGTCCGCCGCCTCCTCCAGAGGATGTGCCAGCAGGATCGCTTCCATCTCCTCGTCCCGGACCATGTCCGAGAGGCCATCACTGCAGATCAGCAGCAGGTCGTCCTGTTCCAGCTCGCGGGTGAACACGTCCCCCGCCACCTCTTTCTCCACGCCGACACCCCGTGTCAGCATGTTCCGCCGGGGATGGGTCAGGGCCTCCTCCCGGGAGATCTCCCCTTTGTCCACCAGCTCCTCCACGAAGGAGTGGTCCCGGGTGACCTGCTCCAGTCTCCCCTGCCGCAGCAGGTAGAGCCGGCTGTCGCCGATGTTGAAGATGTGTGCCTCACCGATTGCAGAAGAGGCGGCGTCCGCCGCCGGATCGGTCAGGTACACGCCTGTCAGCGTGGTGCCCATGCCCTCGTAGTCTTTCTCCTTCAGGGACATGGCGTAGATGCGCCGGTTGGCCGCCCGCATCATCTCGTGGAGCCTGCTGTCCAGCGCCTCCCCGCGCAATGCGGGGAACGAGCCCTGATAGGCTTTCAGCTCCTCCAGGGCCTCCTTGCTGGCAACCTCGCCGGCGTTGTAGCCGCCCATGCCGTCCGCGATGGCAAACAGCCGGGGCGGGCAGACCAGGAGACTGTCCTCGTTGTTGGGCCGGACTTTGCCGATATCCGTTCTTGTGGTCACTTCCATCGTTTTTCCTCCATCCGTTCCGGCAGGGCCATCCCAGCCGGCCATTTCCCGGACATCCTGCCGGGTCTATCTCATGAGGCGCCCAATGCCTTTCCCGCTGCGGTTTCTCCCGCAGGGCACCCCGTACTGCCTGTCATGCCTGTCCGGATGCCGTCAGACATCCCGTATTCCCCCTGCGGTTCTCCCGGGTCAGGGGAAACGTCGCATTTCTCCGGACTCGCCTCAGCGCTCCGCGGGTTTTCTCCCGCCCTTGGCGAAATCCGCCCGGAGCTGGCCGCAGGCCGCATTGATATCCTGTCCCATCTCCTTGCGGACCGTGGCGTTGATGCGCCGTTTCTGCAGCTGCTGCAGGAACCGGTCCACCTGTTTCTTCGAGGGCCGGAAGAAGCCTTTCTCCGGCACCGGGTTCACAGGGATCAGGTTGACGCTGGCGTTCTTGAACCGGAGGAACTCCGCCAGCAGTTCCGCATCCTCCAGGCTATCGTTCTTGTCCGCCAGCAGGATGTACTCGTAGGTCACCTGCCGGCCGGTCTTCTCCGCATAGCCCTCCGCCGCCTTGATCACGTCCAGGAAGGGATACCCCTTGTTCACCGGCATCAGTTCCGTCCGGAGCTCCTGCCGCACGGCATGGAGGGAGATGGCCAGGTTGATGGGCAGTCCCAGGGCCGTCATCCGCTCGATGCCGGGGATGATGCCGCAGGTGCTCACCGTCATGTTCCGGTAGCTCATGTTGGCCACTTCCGGCTGGTGCAGGAACTGCAGGGCGCCGAACACGGCGTCGAAGTTCAGCATGGGCTCGCCGCTGCCCATGACCACCACACGGCTGACCCGCTCGCCCTTGGGCATGAGCCGGGCGTTGAAGAAGTACACCTGGGCCAGGATCTCGCCCAGGGTCAGGTTCCGCACCGCCCCGTTGAGGCCGCTGGCGCAGAAAGCGCAGTGCATGTCGCAGCCGGCCTGGCTGGACACGCAGACGCTGTAGCCGTAGTCGTGGTGCATCAGCACCGTCTCGATGGCGTTGCCGTCGGGCATCTTCAGCAGCAGTTTGGAGGTGAGCCCGTCGGAGGAGTTCAGCTCCCGCAGGACACCGATCTCCGCCGGCAGGATGGAGAGCCTGCTCTCCAGCAGCTCCCGCTCCGCCTTGCCGATATTAGTCATGTCGCTGAAATTGAAGACCGCCTTCTGGTACAGCCAGTCATATATCTGTTTCGCCCGGAACTTCTTGCAGCCCAGCTCTGCCAGCACACGCTGAAGTTCGGGCAGTTCCAGGCCGAAAATCTCCTGTTTCATCGTTGTTTCCTTTCCGTCCATCCCGCTCATTCCCCTTTCAGGTGGAGCAACGTCAGGTAGAAACCGTCCACGCCGTCCCGCTGGGGATACAGCTGCAGTTCCCGCACCGGCTTTCCGGTAATCGGGTGGGTGAACTCGGCCTGCTCCCATTCCGGATGGTCCTTGAGGAACCCTTTCACCAGCAGGGCGTTCTCTCTGTCCTCCATGGTGCAGGTGCTGTACAGCAGCCAGCCGCCCTCTTTCACATAGCGGGTGGCGCAGTCCAGGATGCGCCGCTGCAGCGGCGGGAACTCCTCCAGGTCCTTGGGGCTCTTGGTCCAGCGGGCCTCCGCCCGGCGCCGCAGCACGCCCAGTCCCGAACAGGGGGCGTCCACCAGCACGCGGTCGAACTTCCGGTACCATTCCGGACGGAACCGGGTGCCGTCCTGGAGCTCGGGCCAGATGCATTCCAGCCCCAGCCGCTCCGCGTTCTCCCGGATCAGTTCCAGTTTATGGGGATAGATGTCGCAGGCGGTGATGTCCCCTCTGTCTCCCATCAGGGCCGCCATATGGGTGGTCTTGCCGCCGGGGGCGCTGCACATGTCCAGCACTTTCTCACCCGGACGGGGGGCCAGCACTGCCGCCGGCAGCATGGAGCTCTCATCCTGCACATAGAAGCCTTTGGGGAACTTGCCGAACAGCGGCGCCAGTCCCGGGATCCGGGTGCAGACGATGCCGTCGGGGCTCCAGCGGGAAGGTTCAGCCTCCGCGCCCAGCTCCTCCAGTCCGGCCAGGACCTGGTCCCGTCCGGTCTCCAGGGTGTTCACCCGCAGGGACAGGGGCGCCGGCTCGTTGTCCCACCGGCACAGTCTCTCCGTCTCCGCCAGGCCGAACTTCTTCACCCAGCGCTGGATGAGCCATAGGGGATGGTACTCCTTCAGACTCAGCCAGGCCATCTTGCCGGTGATGTCCGGATTGTCCGGGTTGCCGAAACCGCCGAACCCGGCCAGCCGCTCCTTGTCCCGTACCGCGTTGCGCAGCACGCCGTTGACGAACTTGTCCACGCCCCGGTGGCTGTATTTCTTGGCCAGGTTCACGCTCTCGTTGCAGGCGGCGGAGTCGGGAATCCGCTCCAGGAAGAAGATCTGGTACATGCCCAGGTAGAGGATGTTCCGCACCATGGGCTCCAGCTTCTCCACCGGCTGCCGCTCGCTGAGCTTCTGCCGCATGAGCCACTCCAGGGTGCCCTTGGCCTTCACGGCGCCGTTGACCAGCTCCGTGGCGAAACGCCGCTCCTGGGGGTCCAGGGGATACTTCTTCCGGGCCTGGTTCAGGGCGATGGCGGTGTAGGCGCCGTTCTCCCAGATGTCATGCAGCACCAGGAGCGCCAGCTCCCTGCCGTTCACAGGCATGGGAAAATCCCCGGCCGGTCTTCTCCCGCCCGCCGGGGTGTTCCTCCGGTCCCCTCTCCGCTGTCCGCCTCCGTTCCGGGAGGAGAACCCGCGGGAGGTGCCGCCGTTCCGTTTCTCGTGATTCCGGTTCCCGTTTCCGCGGGTCCCGTCACCGTATTTTCTGTTGCCATATTTTCTGTCGCCGTTCCCGCTGCCGGAGGTTCCTTCCGGGCGGTGGCCGAAGCTCCGCTTGCCACGTGCTTCGCCGGTCTTGCCGCTGCTTGTGTTTTCCTGTCTCAAATTATCTCTCCCGTTCTTCTCAGGCATCCGCCTCATCCTCGCTGAACATCTTGATGGCCTTCTCCACCTTGGCGATGTCCACCTTGGTGTTGAAGCAGGGGCCGTAGGGCCGCTCGTTGAAGATGCCGATCACGGGGATGGGGAACACGTCCTGGATACCGCTGGTCAGGTCGCGCTCGCAGGCCACGGCGATGATCGCTTTCGGCCGCGCCTTCGCCACCAGCTGGCGGGCCAGGGTACCGCCCGTGGCCACCACCAGGTGCATGTCGTACTTGTGGCACAGTCCCAGCAGACCGCCCACGCTGCAGCCGCCGCACTGACGGCAGTTCTCCACGTCCCGGGTGATCTTCCGGGGACAGGTGTCCAGCTGCAGGCAGTGGGGGGTGAGGATCAGCAGCCGGTTAGATCGGAAGAGCGTCGTGTAGGGAAAGAGGGTAGATCTCGGTGGTCGC
>CALAZX010000127.1 GCA_937926555.1 uncultured Negativicutes bacterium
AAACAAAATTTGTAACATTGTCCGCCGTTTGAAAAATTTCGCAAAATATATCTTGTCAGTAGGATATTTTGATGATAAAATTACTCCATTACTAAACCCTACTATTATAATCTATTAAGGAGGCAATTAAGGTGAGAAACGGAACTCTTGCGAATAAAATCATTCTTTCCCTGGTGGTATCTTCCACCCTGTTCGGAGGCATGGCGGCAGCGGCACCGGCGGCCAACACTCCGGGAGAGGGCCTGGGCGTGGCTGTGGGCAGCTCCAGCAGAGCCCCGCTGGCCAGCAATGTGGCTGTAGGCCGGAATGCGACTATGTCCGGAAACGTGGACAAGGTGGAGACCGGTGACATCGCCATCGGCGACACCGCGACTGTCGGTGGGCACAAGGGGACCTTCGGCAGCATCGCCATCGGACACAAGGCGAATATCAGTTACTCCGACGGGCCCAAAAGCGCGTCCGGCGATGTGGCCATCGGCGATTCCGCGCGGGTGAACAACTACGTGAGCCAGGGCGGGTCCATCGCCATCGGCGCCAATGCGTTCGCCGAGAACATGGCCGGCAAGCAGGAGTCCCTTTTCGGTTTCGGCCAGACAACGTTCAAAGGAACGCCGAAATTCGGCGGATTCATTATAGGATCACCCTTCATCCCCGCGGACCCCTCCAAAGTGGTGGGCTCCGTGGCCATCGGCCGTAACACCTACGCCCGTTCCGGCGGCATCATGATCGGCGACCACAACTATCAGGGCGAGATCGGCGACACCACCGTGGACACCGCGAACGATGGCAGCAAGCGCAGCCATGGCATCAATGTCGGCGCCACCACGGTGGGAACGAACAGTTTCACCCATGCGGCTTTCGGCGTGACCGTAGGTGCCGGTTCCATCATGACCAGCAACTATGATGGCGGAAATTTCAGCTCGGATGCCGGGAAAAACTTCGGCGCCACCATCACCGGCTCTTTCAACAGCCTCGAATCCAAATTATCTAACAACAGCCAGGCGGGCCTGGGCAGCAACATCGTGGGCGTGGCCAACCGCATCCAGAACAGCAACGGCGCCATCATCGTGGGCGGCGGCAACGAGATCGCCAACTCCATCAAACGCATCGACGGCACCATCACGGACTCCGAGGGCAGATCCATCAAACAGTTCTCCGACGACCTCCGCAAGGTGATCAGCGACGGTGAAAGCGCCGGCGCTGTAGGTGTGTTCGGCGGCGGCAACAAGGTGGACTACGGTCTGCAGTCCCTGGTGATGGGCGTCAACAACAAGCTCACCGGCACTTCCTCCAAGCCCGCCACCCAGAACTACATCAACGGCTTCAAGAACACCGTGGAAAACAGCAGCAACATCTACATGTACGGCGTGCAGAACAAGGTGTCCGGCTCCAAGGGTGTCATCGTCAACGGTGACAACCACAAAGTGACCGGCGGCGACAACAGCATCATCCTGGGTTCCGCCGACGCGGAGACGGAACACACCGCGAAAGAGGCGGTGGTCATCGGCCATAACGCCAAGGTGGACGTGGAGGGCGGCGTGGCCGGATCGGAAGAGCACACTCTGAACTCCAGTCACAGT